>JBHPLC010000046.1:0-16548 GCA_042564455.1 Candidatus Zhuqueibacterota bacterium
CAATGATAATAAACCTGAAGAGCAATTAAAAATATACGGTTCTGTATTTCAGGAATTAGGTGATTTTATTGAAAAAATGGGCGAGAATATTCGCTTAATGGCGCCAAGTCATAAGAGTAAAATAGAATCAAAAATCAGTAAAAATTAGATATCTTAGAAGAAAATCGATCATTACCTTAACCGAAGTAGTTGAAATAATAAAATGATCAACCTATTTTTTTTACTTGCAGCTCTGCTGTCATGGAATTCCGGGCATTTCTGGTTGGTATTCATCTTATTCACCGCTGTTGCCCGATACAGGATGAACAGACTGAAGAGTTTATTCTGGATTGCACCTGTTTGTTATTTAATATTCACTATTCCCGCTTATTTTAAGGTTTATTTGAATATAGATTGTCTTTTCATGTCTCAGATGATAATATGCGGAATAAGTATATTTTATAACACTTATAAGAAACTCTGGGCAAAGGATTATCTTTTCTTCTACTTTGAACCATTCCTGATGTATACGTATTACTGTTATAATTTTGGTTCATATTTTGGAACAAATCTTCATAAATGGCTTGCCGTTTATGCTGCTCTGGCAGCAGTAAAAGCTCTTTGGGAGATACTTGGGCTTAAAATTGAGATTGAAGGATACAGGTTAGCTTTTGGGATCACTCCTCATGCTGAATTTCAGAAATTCCTGGATGATACCCGGTTCAAGTTAAATATGAAACTCGCAAGACTGTCAGGGAAATATCTGACTCTGAAAGAGGTTAAGCGCGAATTAAAGAATGGCAATAATGGCGGGAATAATCACAAAAACGGAAATGGCAAGAAATGGAGAAAACAGCAAAATATTATGAATAACGTTCTTTAAATTTTGGATTATTTTTTACAATTAAAACCCCACATCAGCACAAAATAAAAAGAGACAGAACATTTCATCCTGTCTCTTTTTTCATATAAAACTCCCGGACAAATAATTCTAATACTCTTATCGCTGATCATAGTTTATAAATATTGAAAAAATACCTCTAAAAATCCTTTCAGATCAAGAATATGAGAATAATCCGCATTGTTTTTGGATTACCTGACAGGTTTTCGCGGAAATAGTTCATCTCTCATTGCTGCATTGTATGCAAAACTTGCCATTATAACAGAATTAACCATCAGATCTTCAGGAATAAGTTTTTCATAAACATCCATATTAAAATGGTGTGTCCGTGTGCTATAGTCTATTCTATCCTGAATAAATTGGAATCCGGGCAGTCCTGCTCTGTCGAATGACAGATGATCTGTTCCACCTGTATTGCTTAGGGTTAACGTAGTCAGCCCCAAATCATGAAAGGGTTTTATCCATTCCTCAAAGACAGGTCTTGCCAGTTCATTACCCTGCAAATAAACTCCTCTGAATAAACCTGTACCATTATCCATATTAAAATATACGGAAAAATTATCGTATTCAGGTAATGTACCTTCCCTGGGATTTCCGAAATGTCTTTTTACATAACCAGCAGAACCTTTGATCCCTCCTTCCTCATAAGTCCAGAATCCGATCTTTATTGTCCTTCTCGGTTGTATACCTATTTCTTTGAGAATTCTCATTGCCTCGAGTGCAACTGCACAGCCGGCTGAATTATCCGTTGCTCCTGTACCTGTGTGCCACGTATCATAATGCCCTCCTATAATTACGATCTCATCTTTCAGATCGCTGCCCGGAAATTCCCCGATAACGTTGTAAGCTTTAGTGTCACTATTATCCAAATTAACTTTTACTTCGATTTCAAGTTTTACAGGAATTCCTTTTTCGAGAATCCTGCAAATCCGGTTATAATGTTCAGGGATCACAGTAACCATCGGCAGAGAGTTTAAAACTCCTTCCATAGATCTGTCCGCCCTGCTTCCGGGTCTGCCCGATACTAATACCGTTCCATCTCCTCCTCTTCCCGGAACCATTATGACAGCTGCTCCTTCGGATTTCAGGAATTCATTCCTTTCCTCTTCGGATACGCGTTTGACACCTTCTGCCAAAGGCCTTATTCCTATCTGTCTCGCAGCTCCCTGCTGGATATTCCCCCGATATCTTACAGTTGTTTTTGACATTTCTTTTAATTCTTCATCGGTTCTCCTGGAAGCATCAACAGTAAAGCGGGGTCCTGTTGTCATAATCGGAGCAGTTAAAACAATTGCCCCATTCAGTATCCCTCTGTATTTTTCAAGATCATCGGTTGTCTGTATATCAACGATAACTGCATTATTTGCTATCTTACCGCTAGTACCGGGAGTAAAAGCAGGCGGATAACCGAATATAGGTTGATAATCAGGCTCAATCATATGAATCGAAACATATTCATAATCCCAGCTGACACCATGCTCCCCCATCGGTTCAATAACAACGTTTACAAGTCCGATCTCTTCCATAATTTGCTTAGCCCACTGCTGACCACTTTTCATATTCGGAGATCCAGTTAACCTCGGTCCGATAACATCTGTCATATATCCGACATAATCCATCACTTTTGAGCGGTTCAATCCTTCATCACGGATCTTTGATGCAATCTCCCAGTCAACCATTTCCTGTGCATTTGTTAATGTGATAGTTATTAATAAAATGAATATAACCATTAGGACTCTTTTTAAGTTTTTCATTATTATCCTTTCAAGAATTATTATAAATACGGATTACTGGTTTTTAATATTATTTAAATCGATTTATTGATAAATAAGACTAATTGTGACTTTATATCCCAGACTGAAATTATCAATCGCCGCAGCAGGATCCGGTTTCTTCGGAACATGCCGGTTCTTTTTCACCTTTTAAGGCCTGGACGATCAATAAACTGGCACAACCCACTCCGCTGTCTACAGTTATGGCGCCTTTTGGACAATTCAGTGCACATGCACCACATTCAATACAATTTTGAGGAGAGACCAATTCTACTGTATTATTCTCCCGTTTGAAAACAGCAAGAGGACATACTATACTGCACATGATACAATCATTACACTTTTCCCTGATAAAAACCAGGGAGTTTTCTTTATATGAATTAAACATATTAACCTATAAATACTCTGTGAACCAGAATATACATAAATCCTGCAATCCCCAAACCTGCAGTCCAGGCCATTTTTGGAATATATCTGAAAATTTCTCTTTTAACGCCGCTTTTTGAGGTAAATGGTGTAGATCCCGTGAAATTCAATGCCAAAAAACCTGATAGAGCGGTAAAGACCATTATTGAAGAAATTGCATTTAAAATTATCAGCCAATATATCTGGTCATCCGAATTCTGAAGTTGAATATATAATAATATCAAACCGATCACAAAACCAAGAATGAATCCTTTCACACTAAAATCCTTACCCGGTAAATATGGAAATAATAAGGGAAATAAGATCAATCCTGTAAGAAATGCAGCAACAGTTAGGACTACCCCCTGAAAACCTGATAATGCAGACAATATTAAAACAGAAATAATAAAAAGGATTATTGAATTTATACATTCTACGGGAATCAGGGAAGCTCTTTCGAGAATTCCGAATTCAACTTTTCTCATCGCAGGATATGCTTTATGTTTAACTAAATATTCCGGCAGGTCATCTGCTCTGATCGGTCCATATTCTACTTTGAAACCGGATCGTTTTTTTACCTCGTGAGCTGATATACCTGCTGCTCCAAGCTGAGGAACTATCAAAGTCCTGTGATCAATTATCTCTTTCAGATTGGTATTTTCGATTTGTCTGATCAATTCGTCTGTCCCAAAAGTGCCTTTGCCTGCCGCACACCAGACATTAATACCCTTGGTATCCAGAACTATAATATAACCGTCTATACTTTTTAATGCCTGTCTCAGCTTATCAAAGCTTAATGTGTAATTTGCAGTTACAAATACCGATGAACTTTTATCCGGATCCCCTATCGAATAGAGACCTTGTTCGACAGTATGTTGATTTCTCTTATAGGCTAATCTGGCAAGGAGATGATCAAGGTGATTGAAGAATGTGAGTGCAGCAGTAGTTCTTTTAATTTTGAGAGACGGACCTGTCATGTATTTATTTATTTTATAAGAAATATGAACGGAAAAAGTCCTATATTAAATATATATTACATATCTTCGAGGCTATTATTATCATCCGAAGCTTTATCAATGTCAATTATTTTACCATTCAGATAATCTGTTGTTTCATATTTTGTTATATGCTGAAGTTTATCGGTGATTATGTTCAGTTTATCGACCTGTTCTTTTATAATGGCCAATTTTTTTTTATCTTGCCCGGCTTTTTCCTTTTCCTTCAATAATAGTTCGACATAACCGGAAATTACCTGTAAAGGCTGATTGATCTCATGACAGGCCGCACCTGCAAGTTCAAAAACCCCCTGAAGCCTCTCTTTATGCTTTTGTTCATGTTCGGCACGCTTTTTTTCGGAGATATCCTCAATTATTCCAATGACGCATTTTTCTCCATCGATTACCATAAATGTCGAGTTTATTTCCGCATCGATTATTGACATATCCGACCTGATAATTTGGACTTCTTCAGAAAAAGCAATATCCTCAATTTCTGCATTTTTAAAAAACTGTTCGATTTTCTGAAAATCTTTATTCTTGAAAAATGATCTCAGTTCTTTATCCTTAATTTCATCAGATGGATATTTTAACAAATCCAGCATTTTTCTGTTTGCAGATGTAATCTTCATGCTTACCGGATCAGCCAAAAATATCCCGTTACCCGCATTTTCATAGATCAGTCTGAATCTTTCCTCTGATTCCTCAAGAGCCTTAAACCGGTCGATCATTGTGACATTTTGTGTAACTCTGCAGTAAAACTCTTCTTTCAGAAAAGGTTTGATCAGGAAATCGTTAGCCCCGTTTTTTATGAATTTTGTTGAAATGTCATTACTCCCATGTGCAGATATACCGATAACAGCAAGATGCTCTTTACTGTATTTGCCCCTGATCTCTGTTGTAAGTTTGAAACCATCCATATTAGGCATGCTGTAATCGGATATCACAAGCTTAATATCAGGATTATCGTCTAACACGTTCAAAGCCTCAATACCATCCCGGGCTTCAAAAACCATATACTGATGAACTTCAAGCAGTTTTGCTATATGCTTCCTGGCAACTGCAGCATCATCAACAACAAGCACTTTTGTTGTTTTGTTCATCATAATACGATTGACAAGTGAAGTGATGTACTCGAGATTATACAGTCTGTCCTTCAGAACATAATCAACTACCTTTTTTGACCAGATCCGTTCTCTCGCATCATCACTAAAATCAGCCGTAACAACAATTACAGGGATATCCTTTGATAATACATAATCAACAATTTCACCATCCGGTGCATCAGGGAGATTCAGATCCAAAAGCCCGATAAAATATTCTGACGGATCATCTCCGATCAGGCCTACGGCTTCTTTATAACTATATGCACAGTCAACAAAACATTCTGTCTGGTGTTCAAGCCGTTCCTTAAACAGCTTTGACAGGGTTTTGTTATCTTCGACCACCAATATTCTCTGCATAATAAAATCTACCTATTCATTATTAAATAAATTACACATATTTTCCAATATACTTTTCATCCTTACTAATCCAAAATAAAACGAACAAATTTCACATGCAAGGAAAATGTCTTTAAATAAAGAAAGATGGATAATTCAATAATCGGTGTATAACAGTATAATATTCAGCAGGATAGGATGTTAATCAATTCCATGAATTCTTTTGTATTCCATCCAGTTCATTTTTAATTCAATAAACGAATCCAGATCGGACCGGAGTAAAAAAGGATTGGTTTCACGTTCATTCTGAATTGTTGACTCTGGTTTTATACCATAATCGTGTCCAGGAAATATCCGTGTATCCTGAGGTAGAATCATCAGTTTTTTATGCAGAGAATCATATTCCCGTTTTGCCTGTCTGCCAAAATCGGTGCCGCCGACTTTCCCCACAAACAAAGTGTCTCCGGTAAACAAAACATCACCGATTAAAATACAAATAGAATCTTCAGTGTGTCCCGGTGTGTGTATAATTCGCACTTTCAAATCACCGAGTGGAAACACTGAATTATCAAGCACTTTTATTCCGGATTGCCGGTCAGTATCCTGAAACAGTAAAGGATAAATCCCGGTCAGTGATCTGATCTTTGGATTCCCGTTGGTGTGATCATAATGATCGTGTGTACAAAAAATATACCGGATCTGCAGTTTGTTGTCACCGGCAAATTGCACAATAATTTCCGGTGAATATGAAGGATCGATAACGGCTGCTGATCTTGAATTTTCATCAGCAGCCAGATATCCGAAGTTCCTGTCCCCACCTGTCCTGAATTGTTTTACAATCATTAATTGCCCGTGTTTAACGCAGCAAAATTGATGATAATTTAGTTAAAATTGATTTTGTTGACTATTTTTTGATTAAAGTTTTCCCGTAACCGACAGATTCCAGCCAGTCTTCCGGATAACCGACTGTAACTCCGGTTCTCGGAAGATTAATATATCCGTCACTATACTTTGCGATCAAATAGTCGCTTAACTTCCACCATTCATCGACAGTTCTCTGTGCCATTGTGCATGAATAATCCGTCAGATATTCCCGTGCTAATTCAGGTTTTTCATTATACAGTTCAAGCGCTCTTTTTTCAATTATCGGCTGGAGATTTACGAATTGATCTTCATATGTTGTATAGACTTTCTTAATATCTTCGATCATATAAGAAAACTTCAGGTCTGCCCAATTTGCAATAAAATTAAAAGCCCACCATGCGGATTCTCTTTCAATCTTATCCCTGCCGCCAATCTCAAATGATTCCGGTAATTTTGATATCCCGCAGTAAAGCGGTACAAAACAAGAGGTTTTAGGATCATCTTCAGCAAACCATACCAATCCGCCGATCCAGTCAGGAAGCCAGTCACGGCACTGAAGAACAATGCAGTATGAACACCTGAATATTGAGATCGACCTTTCCCAGCCAATTGTTCCCTGCGGGGCTCTGGTTCGTGTCGCCCATCTGTTAGGGCTTCCGAAGGGACCCGCAGCCAATCCTTTTGACATATCAAATTCTGTCCCCTGATAATAATCCCTGTGGATCTTGAAAAGATCTTTTTGTGAGACTTTTTTATCCGGTTTGACAGAAAAAGGAATATCCAGACTCCACGGATCGAGGTTCAGGCTTGGGGCAAGTATACTGAAAGCTCTCCATTCTCTCCGCGTATTGTATAAAGAAGGCGGATTTGCATATGCCTTATTAAAGACAAACTCTTCGCCGCTGTCGGATTCCCACCATCCCATTTCCTCAGCCAAAGTATAAACATTTTTTGAAGCCATATAATAATCGGGATTTTCAATATCCAGAGTAGTGATGCGGCTTCTGTTAGCGCTTACACCTATTTCTCCTTCCGGTATTCTCCGTGCGGCCCATGTAGCGCCAATTTCAAACGGTCCCGGACCGAATATCTCAAATATCCAGGCTTCATTAGGATCAATAACAGTCAGACACTCACCATTGTCACTGTAGCCGTATTCCTCTGCCAATTCACCCATGACCTTGATTGCTTCACGGGCAGTTGAGGCTCTTTCAAGGGCAACTCTCTCCAGTGCCATAATGTCAAAAATACCTTCATCATTGAACAGCTCCCTTTTACCGCCTATCGTAGTCTCACCTATCCCAACCTGTTTTTCATTCATAAACGAATAAGAGGCATCATAGCGTGTGAAAGTCTGTTCAACTTCAGGGATCTCTCCTACAATCCGTGCCTGAGAAGCTTCTCTGCCCCTGCCGCCGCCCTTATAGACTGGCCTCATTGCTCCTTTTTCAAACTTTTTCCCGGGAACAAGGTGAATCCTGAACTCATAATTACCGTCCACAGAATGTGTAGTCATTACCGACCCGTCGGTCGATACAGTTTTTGTGACTAATACGGACGTGCAGTTATCCGTTGTTTCCATCACAGACTGAGACCATGCCCGGCTGCCGAACATAACTATAGTGACAATTAATAATAAACGTGTTATTCTAAACATAGATATTACTCCGTTAATTCTGATTATAAAGCTTTAAACACAGTTCCCGGCCATTGGCCGGGAACTGTCTGAAACATTATTCTTATATAAAATTAGAATCCTCTTCCGAACATATACCAGTATGTATCTCCAAGTTCTTTCCATTTGTCAATGGCAGCTCGTGCAAAGTCATTAGTATACTGAGTCAGGAATTCTCTATATTTAGGTGCTTCTTTGCCGGGAGTATTATTATTGTAATATTCAAGAGCCTTCTGCTCAATGACAGGTAGTTCATCAAATATTCTGGTCTCAAAATCCATGATCGCTTCCATCAATAATGGACCTCCCCGTCCCCAGTTGACAGTAGACAGCCTGTTTGCTCTTCTGAAAGCCCAGGCAGCTGAATCCATACGGAATCTTTTCTGAGCGCCTATTTCAAAACTCTTCGGAAGTGAAAGAACACCTGCAAAAATGGGGATTCTCGGGCTTTGTCCCGGATTATCAAATGAGAAATATGCAACTCCGCCTATCTCAGCAGGCAGCCAGTCACGGCACTGGATGATCTGGGAATAAGAACATCCCGCTATAGCAATAGTTCTCTGGCTCTGAACCGTATTCGGCTTCAGAGCGTTTAGCAGACTTCTGAGATCAGAAGACATCCAGGGACTTACTGCACCGCTTTTTGTCAGAGTTGGCTGCTGCGGAGGAGTTTCGCCTCTTCTTCCACGCGATCTGCTTGGAACAAGCAGATTCTGGGTCATATCATATTCGGTACCTTCATAAGTCTCTCTGTAATATCTCATCATTTCTTGTGGAGATACCTTTTTATCAGGTTTGACAGAGAAAGGTAATTCCTCAAGATCCATAGTCAGATTTAATGACGGAGCCAGTGTACTTAAAATATAAAATTCACGGATACTGTAGGGTCTCCTGCCGCTGTATGCCTCCCAGAATTTAAACGGTTCACCACTGCCCGGATCATACCAGCCCATTTCCTCGGCTAATGAAAAAACATTTTCGGAAGCCATATAATGATCAGGATCATCCAGGTTCAAAGTGCTGATTCTTGGAATATTTGCAGATACACCAACCTGATCATCAGGGATCCTTACAGCCGCCCAGACAGCGCCTACTTCAAATGGACCGCCGCCCATTATCTCAAAATGCCAGATCTCCTTCGGATCTGCAAAAGTCAGGCACTCACCCCTGTCACCGTATCCGTATTCTTTTACCAGTTCCCCGATAAGTTTTATTGCTTCTCTTGCGGTTGTTGTTCTCTGGAGAGTAATTCTCTGTAATTCCTCGATAAGAAACAAACCCTCATTATTATATAATTCTCCTCTTCCTCCGATGGTGGTTTCACCAATCGCAAGCTGTTTTTCGTTCATACATGGATAACAGACATTCATGAATGAATATGTCGGCTGGTCAGGAGGAAGAATTTCACCTTTTTTTGTCAATCCTCTGAGGTCCCATGCGGTTTCCGTATGCATTGTGCCCCAGTAAACCGGATCCATTTCACCATCTCTGAAAGTTTTTGAAGGAACAATATTCAGCCACATTCTGTAATTCCCATCACAGGAATGTGCTGTCATTACCGACCCGTCGGTCGAGGCTAAACGAGCAACCTGGATACTTGTACAGCTTTCCGGAAATTCACTTGTCTCCTCAACAGGATCAACCAGCAGCTGGGCATTTGAAGACAGCGGAATAACCAAAAAGGCCACAAAGAATACAACTGTAAACCAGCTGAAAAGACCTTTAAAATTTGCTTTTTTCATAATGCAACTCCTTATAAATTGTTAATTGATTGATAATCTATTCTATTTTTATCTTATTTGGATTCGCTTTTGAAGGATCCTTCAGAAAAAATCCGACTCCTTTTTCTATAACTTCTGAATACCTTGGAATATTATTACAGATGATAGTTTTATCCGGGTAATCCTCCGAGAATATCTCCATGGTCATTAAAATTGCAGATGTATGTCTTCCTACTCTGACATCGATCGGCCAGCCGTTCTCGTCAATTTTTTCGAACAGAAGACCATGTTCACCCGCTTTTACAACAAATTCATCCTTGCCGGTCAACAACTGCTCCCTGTCTGTTATCCCGCGTGTAGCGTCCAGGAACGGTTCAGGCGCCTCGAACAGAAGAGATATAGCTTCCGAATAATCCCCGATCTCTCTATGTGACAGACCATGAAGAGTTTCCGGAGACAACTCTAATCCCATATTGAAACCTTCCATATCGGTCAGCATCATTGAAATGAAAGCTGCCATTTCCTGCCCGTTCTGATGTGTTACGATCGTACTGATCACAGGATATTGTAATTCAGCTTCATGCAGGTCTATGAACAGATCCACTTTTTCCTGTTTAATTAATTCCATATAGGCATGGCAGGTCTTTTCTGTAAGTGTTCCGTTCGGCCGGCCGGGCCATGTTCTGTTAAGGTTCCTAATGTCGACATAAGCGAGATTCTGTCTGCTTGGATAATGAATATATACCTCGGGATCAGGCCACTGATCAAGAGGATTAGACCATCTGTCACCTAACCTGAATTTCCGTTCTCCCCAATCAGTTTTGATAGAAAAATCGGGAGGATATGCGCCTCCTAAGCGTGTTACTGTTGTAGCACTTCTGTTCCCGCTTAAAACCAGGATCAATTTCCCTTTTTCAATTACCGCATTTTCTGCAAATATCCATGCAGCGAGTCTTCCGGCAGGTTCTTCAGGATGTGCCCCTCCCATAACAAAGAATGTTCCCCCTTCTTCCTCACCTTCCAGAATATATACATTACAGTCGTTTGCCGTTCCTTTTATACCATCAAAATAATCGCTGAGTTTTTTAACTTCAGTAACACCATCACTCAACACGACAGGTTCTTCAAGATGCCTGCTGTTGTAGAAATTTATACCGGAAATAATTAATAGCATTAATCCAAGACAAGAAACCATAATTTTTCTAATTACCATATTTTCCTCATTTAAGCCTGAAAAGTCTAAGAAGAATTGGAATCAGCACAATAATATATAATAGTTCCCTTTCCCATGACTTTGTTTTTATCACGTTACGAATTATAATAACAGAGATAAAGGCAATTAGCAAATAATATAAATATGTAATGAATCCTGAGAAAATATCAAAATTAATCGAACCTATTTTCAAGGCTGTCAGAAAACTTAACTCTTTACTGTAAATGACCATCAATGTTCCTATTATCATGATTATTATAGCAGGAATGGCACAATGCTTCAGGAATTTTGAGTATTTTTCCTTATAGCCAACAACATCGACGGTCAGCCGTCCGATTATAGCGGTTGGCGGCAGCGCATCTCCCAGAGGCCATATTAAACTCATACCAGCGAGAGCGACTATCGGGTCTTTGCCGATAGTGTTAAAAAGCAGTATAAGAGGAACACCAATTACCGGTGCAGCGCCCCACATTAAAACAGCTTCCGAGATTGGCAGTACAAAGAACATCGTAGCGAAAACAACAAGAACCGGTAAAGTTGCTATGCTGACAGCCATATACCCCCTGACACCTGTCAAAGTCATTATCTGAACGAGTATACCGACACAGGTCAGAGTCCCTATCAAAGGCAGAAGCTGAGAAACAGTATCTCTTGAGATCTTTACTAAATTAAGTTTAACCGGAGAAAGCAGAAATGCAGAAACAGCAGCAAAAATGAACATCATCGGGAGACCGATTATCGGTGTAGAATGCGGCCACATTCTTCCAATAGAGATAAAGAAAATCAAAATAATAAAAGGTAATACTATCCTGAACCAGTTCATTTTGACCGGTGGTTCGGGAATCTCCTCAAAGGCTTTTTCAATGTTCGCAGGTTTACCTTTCCATCCGAGTATGAAAATTGTCAATAATGAAGCCAGAACACAAGGGATCAGCAGCGGGAAAAAGAATCCGATATAAGGCATATTTACTCCGGCGGCAGTCATCATAGCCCAAAGGCTGACAGGCGGAGCAGCGGCGCTTAGTCCGGCAATAATAAAAATTATAGCTGCGATCTTCCCTTTTGGTATCCCCATATATTTTAATACAACTGCTACAAGACCGCCGGTTATCAAAACAGTCACACTTCCGGCACCGGTCAGAGCGCCTGGGATCAATAAAAGGAACGTCAGGAGTATGAACAGGAGAAATCTGTTTTTATGAAACCTTTTCAAAATACTTCTTACTACATAGGCGACTCCACCGGATTCCTTTAAAATATTCATAAAGAGTGTGGCAGAAATAAATATCAGATTAATATCAAGATATGTCATCGCTCCTTCAGCAATATGCCTGGCCGGAATACCGAATCCGCCGGCTATGGAGCCTGCAACCGCTGCAGCGAACATTGATATTTCTGTTGACAGCTTAAATATTTTTGCGATCAGATAAACAACAACCATAACACCGAGGATCATCCCGGTAAATGTAAACATGCTCACATTCAGTTCCCTTATTTATTAAAAAGGTCTTTCAAAACTGTCTGAAGATCTGTCTGTTTTTCATAAGTCAATAAAGGAATTTTACTATCCTTGGAAATTTTTGTAAACCTGTCATCATTGTTCCCATCCTGCCAGACCACCATTAAATCTGAGTTAGGACAAACCGCATCAATAGACATCTCATCCGAGTTATCACCTTCTGCAGCTCCCTGGGCACGTCTTTTCATACCTTCAACATGACCTGAAATGACCAGGATTCCCCGCTTTTTTGCTTCTGTTATCAGGTTCCCAACCCTTTCCATTTCATCGTCGATCGAAACTCCGGCTCCGCCCATCCCTTTTAAACTTGCTCCGGTTACTACAAACAAAGCCTTAATTGGTTTACCTTTGTCCTCGGCTTTCTTAAACTCTTCAACTGTTGCCTGTAAACGATAAACAACATCAACCTCCGCTCCTCTTTTAAGAAATCTGGAGACACTCGCAGGTCCCGGGCTCTGGCCGCAGGAGGTCAGCAATACGGGCCCTTCCGCTTTGATCTCTTTCGTCTGAGAATAACCGGGAAGGGTAAATAATGTAACAAGAAATATAATCATCAGGGATATGGCAAAATACCTGGTAAACGAATTCATAAAACTCTCCTTATAATTAGATATTTTTAATTGCAGGTAAGACTAAAAGATAACTTTTATGTTCCTTTAATTCAAGTATTTAATGTCATTTATTGGTAATTTTGTAAATTCGTATAACAGAGACACAAAATATCAAAAGGTAAACTCCGGATACCACCCAGAATAATAAAGATCTTTTACCGGAAGGATCTATTAAACCTACCGAACCGGATTCAGGTAAAGGAACTGGATCCCAGGGAATCCCATATTCCTGAGTCAATCCTTTTATATATAAAAGATGAATAACAGGAATTTTTTTGGACAACATCTCGAAAAGGACGCCTCTCTCTTTTTCTTCCGGAAGTTCCGCTTCATTGACTAATCCGGGATTCAGGCTAAGGATCTTACTGCTCGTTCCGATATTTGCAAAACTGCCGCCCACATTTATAAATGCAGCAATCTTTTCAAGGCCGGCAGTACGGGTAAATAACTCCATTCTTATCTCAACATTCTTTCTCAGATCCGGTTCAAAGATAAGATTATTTCTGGTATCATTAATCTGCTTTAATAATCTGTTTTTAGTCTCCTCACTAAAATCCTCACCGGTATCATTCTCCCCTCCCAGAGAAATACCCGCCGGGACATAATTGATCATCCCCTCACTCAATAACAAATGATATATATCCAGTATGTTGAAATCAATCCCTGAAGCTCCGAAAGAAGATGAACCGAGGGAAATTATTGCTACAGGAACTGCTTCCAGAGCTTCAACAGCAATAACAGATGCGATCAGGCATGCAGGGAACGAAGCTGATCCTCCAATTGCTACTTTATCTCCGTTTGAAACTCCTGATTCTGCAAGCAAATGCACTAATAATGCAGCCATATCCGGAATTGTTGTTGTGCGTTTTGCTTCAAGATCACCAACAGTTGTGACCAATTCTGATAATTCAGGCCCGATCAATCCTGTTTTATTCGGATCCAAAATTATATCAATTTCTTTTCCCGATCCGACATGAAAATCTCTGATAATGTCAATTGTTCCGGACATAGTTTCAGATGCTTTGATCATCTGATCTGAATATTTCAAAAATTTGGTATTTTGACTTTTTGGGATTGATATAAGTGTGACAAAGCTGATTACGGCAAGAAAGCTCATGTAAAACAGCACTTTGCGGTTTTTGTAATATTTTGAATTGATGATTTTCTTAAAAGCAATATTCATATGAATTTTCCAACCGGTTTATGCTATGTAGACCATTTTCCCGATTACGTATGAAACGACGGTTACTATAATCAGAGAAGCAGTTGTCAAAACTACTCCCTGCCTTTCAAAGTTATTTGCGATCAATCCGGGAATGACCCAGCCTATTACCCTGAATTCAAGTGATGCAGGAAAAATTGCAGGGATATATTCATACCATAATAATGTCCATATCGCCCCGACAAATATCATAAAAACAAACCTGCGTCTGCCGAAAAGAAGCAGATACCGTGAAGAGATATTATAAATTATATATGTCAGAAATGATGCTGCTAATGTTCCGGCTATCCGTTCAGGCTGTTCAATAAACAAGACCAGATAACTTGGTACAATAACCCCTCCCGGAAATAATCCTGTTATTCCCGTATATAAGAGTGAAATAAGCAAGCTGATAAATGATAATTCATACCCCATATATATCACCTTTTAGTTTCCAGTAATCAGTCAGTTCTTTTCCTGTTCCGACATAATTTCCAAATCCAAAGACAATCTCATTGGTCCCGGTCTTTTCATCGAGAAACTGCATAATTTTTGCCGGATCTCCGGATCTTATCACATCCACATTGTTGAGTTTTCTTTTAAAAATATCAGCATACTTACCGATAACGAAGATCCTTTTAAACACACTGTTATTCCCATCCTGTAAAAAATCGAGCCACTGCTTTGTTCTTTCTTCTCTGTCACTCCGCAGTATTAAAAGGCCGGTTATCTCATTTTTTCTTCCAGGAAAAACTTCAACAATTTTATTTATAGCGAGCATTGTCGATTCAGGATCATTTATCGAAAATCCCTGCACAAAATAAGCACATCCTTTTTCCTCATTTTTATCCATTTCCCAGATATTAAGTTCATCGGTATTTTTCAATGT
The DNA here is from genome assembly GCA_042564455.1 of Candidatus Zhuqueibacterota bacterium. Classification (GTDB taxonomy): domain Bacteria; phylum SM23-31; class SM23-31; order SM23-31; family SM23-31; genus JBHPLC01. The sequence continues at coordinate 15,188 of JBHPLC010000046.1, forward strand.
TTTGCTGATGGCTCCGGAAATCACTTCCTCCCCGATATTAGACTCTCTGCAGACAGCAGAAACCAGTTCAAGATTTTCTGAAAAATCTAACATCCCGGGTTTGATGAAATTACTTAGATCTCCCGTCTTTACGGATACTATATTCGCAGATATATTATTTAGAGCACTCTCAAAAGCCGGATTCATTTCTTTATCATGAATAAATACTTTTGAATCTGAGGGTACATCAAGACTGTAGACCGCTGCGATCCCGTCAACAGTTTCCCCTAATGCTGAAATATGGTCTTTTCGGAAATTTGTGACAATAACCTTATCAGGTTTGATCATTTTTTGTGATTCGACATAATGATTTTCCGGGTGTATGCTCATAATTTCCGATATTAACACTTCTGCCTTTAAATCCGCCGCTTTCTTAAGGAGTTTTTTCTGCTCAAGGATCGTTACCATACCTCTTCTTTTTATAGCTGTTTCCTCTCCATCCGGCATAATATATACCGGACTTGAACCGGTAACTTTTGCCAGGACTCTAAATCCATTCTCACGAAATACTGATGCCAGTAAGCGCACAACAGTGGATTTTCCGCGTGTTCCGGTTACAGAAATACGCAGGGGTACAGATCTGATCCATTTTTCAAGGAGGATCTTTTCTGCAATAAGATAAATTAGGAGTAAAGCGGTTGTAATCAGGAGAACTATCAATTTTTTCACTTTCGGAAGGATTCGAATAGAAATAAATATAATAAAGAATAGGTATTGTAACAATCTAATTATCAAATATATTAGACTGCAATATTCATATCAATAAGAAATTCGGAGAGTTTTGAATCATGGGTGGAAATATGATTGGTATACCAGTTAACTATCTGCAGGCTGATAGTTTGAAAAATTACACTTTTTTTTGATTTCAGCGAGATAGCATTTTTTATCAGATATATATTTTTCAGATAAATTCCATGTTCATTTATATGATTATTCATTTCCGGGTAATGGTTATTTTTCATATATCTCTCTTCAGTGGCAAAATGAGTCTCTATAATCTCCTCCAGCTTTTCGATTTCACTTTTCAGCTGCCTGTTATGAGTACCCATTTCCATCACCTTCTCGACCCTGTTGAACTGTTCAATTATTTTGCTATGCTGGTTATCAATAATTTTAATTCCGACATTATTCTTCTCTGACCAGTCAATACTCATAGTTCCCCACTATGCTCTCGATTAATAAAGGAGGGTAAAAAAATGACTTCTCAAAATATTATTTATTCAAGTAACTACAATAATATTAATAAGCAATAGGAAAAACATACCAATTTTACAACTATTCTTTGAAATATAAATATTATTATATTTCAAATTATAGATTAT
>JBHPLC010000047.1:0-16421 GCA_042564455.1 Candidatus Zhuqueibacterota bacterium
AAGGGCTGGTCAATAATAAAAACCGATACAGATAATAATGCCGTGGGGCAAAAAATAATTGTTCCGTTAACATACAAAAACGATCTTATACAGAATTTTGAGTTTTTTGCTTCCGAGAACGTAATATTTATAGCAGAACATACCAATAAACAAATGGTCTGCAGATTGATCAGAATTACAGGAACAAATAATATTGCGATATTTCAGCAGATAAGGACCAGACAAATTACCGGTAATACATAAAAAATTGACAATTTCACAATCAATAATAAGGAAGAAATATCGCTTGATTTTTTATCATTTTTTATATAACTTTAAGTCTTTTATTTATTAGGTAGTAGAAATTGATCAAATTTGAACATTGGGGCGTCGTCAAGTGGTAAGACACAGGGTTTTGGTCCCTGCATTCGGGGGTTCGAGTCCTCCCGCCCCAGCAAGCTTTGATCGCATTATATAATTTTTACAATATATTATTCATTTTTATCGGGACTGCAATTAATGCCGTATGATTTAAAGGTTTTCTCAGGAAACTCGAATAAAGTGCTTGCAGAGAATATTGCTAATTCATTGGGTATTCCACTTGGAGATGCCTTAGTTTCAAGGTTTTCAGATGGTGAGATCAGGGTTAAGTTCAATGAGAATGTCAGAGGAACGGATACTTTTATTGTACAATCCACGCATCCTCCCGGAGACAATATTTTAGAGCTCTTAATAATGCTTGATGCTGCCAAACTTGCTTCGGCCGGAAGGATCACAGCGGTAATTCCTTATTTTGGATATGCACGGCAGGATAGAAAAGATAAACCAAGGGTACCGATAACAGCCAAATTATGCGCTGACCTGTTAGAAACCGCAGGTGCAGACAGAGTTCTGACAATGGACCTGCATTCACCACAGATCCAGGCATTTTTTGATATTCCGGTTGACCATCTTTATTCATCGATGGTTTTACTGGACCACTACAGAAAGCAGAATATTGAAAATCTGGTGGTTGTGGCACCGGATGTTGGTTCTGTCCCGCTTGCCAGGGCTTATGCTAAACGTCTTAACTGTCCGATAGCAATCCTGGATAAACGTAGACCGGAACCGAATAAATCTGAAGTTATCAATATTGTTGGTGAGGTAGAAGGTAAAAATATTCTTATTCTTGATGACCTTGTTGACACAGCAGGTACTCTTATAGGGGCGATCGAAGCTTTAATCAAAGCCGGTGTTAAGAGTGTGGAAGCAGGTTTTACACATCCTGTTCTATCTGGTAAAGCTATAGACAGATTAAAGAATTCTCCACTTAAGAAGATAGCTTTCACCGATACTATTCCAATGCCGAATGAAAAGAAAATTGACATAATGGAAATAATCTCGGTTGATAAGGTTTTTGCAGAGGCAATATTGAGACTGCATAATGAAGAATCAATAAGTTCATTATTTAATAGTTATATATAGTGTATTAGTTTAAGTTAAGGATTTAATATTTAGGTGAGACCATGTCGGAATCAGAATTAAAAGCTCAATTAAGAAAAGAAACAGGTAAACAGTTTGCGAATACTCTCCGGCGGGAAGGTAAAACTCCTGGTGTATTTTATATTCATGGATCAGAGACCTTACCCCTCACCTTTGAAGCAAAAGAACTAGAAAGCATCATTGCTTCAAAGCCCGCATTAATCTCTTTGAATTTAGATGACGGAACAGTCAAGGAAGCTATTGTACGTGAAATTCAGAGGGACCCCATATCATCTTCAATCAGACACATAGATTTTATGGGAATAACGCGAGGGGTTAAAATTACAGTTACCGTTCCGGTGAAATTGGTTGGTGAACCTGTAGGTGTTAAAGGCGGAGGTATTATTGAGCATTTAACACGGGAACTGCAGATCGAATGTTTACCAAAAAATATTCCAGAAGTTATCGAAGTTGATATCTCCGAGTTAGACATTGGAGATTCATTACACGTTAGTGATCTTTCGTTGGAGGACATCAGTATTCTTACTTTGGAAGAGGTTTCACTTGTCAATGTAATGCTGCCGAAGGTGTTAGTTGAACCGACAGAAGTTGAAGAAGAAGAAGAGGAAGAAGTTGAAGGTGAAGTTGAAGGTGAAGCTGCTGAAGGGGAAAAGACAGAATCCGGAGAAGAGACACAAGAGAAATCATCGGAATAATAATGTACTGTATAATGGGTTTAGGGAACCCGGAACCCCGTTATTCCTTAACCCGGCACAACATTGGTTTTCAGGTTGCTGATAAGATAGCAAATTCACTCAATATTACTTTTTCTAAAGGTAAGGGTGAATATTATTCAGCAAAGGGTAAAATAGAAGGCAGCGGCATATTATTGGTCAAACCGATCACTTATATGAACCGCAGCGGTTTTGCTGCCGGACATGTGTTAAATTATTTCGATATTTCTTTAGAGAAGTTTATTGTTATACTTGATGATCTTGATCTTCCATTCGGCACGCTGAGGCTCAGACCTGAAGGAAATGACGGCGGAAATAAAGGATTAAGATCGATCATTGGGCAAACCGGATCAAAAGATTTTACCCGGCTGCGTTTTGGAATAAGAAACCGGGAAAGAATCGCAAATCCGAGCTCATATGTATTATCAAATTTTACAAGGAGAGAACAAAAATATCTACCGGATCTAATAGATTTAGCTGAAAGTGCAGTTGAAACCTGGATTACCGATGGAATTGAAAAGTCAATGAATCTGTATAATGCGAATCATCTGAGTTAAGAAATATTAGAAATCATTTTATAGTTCTCTTTTATTATTATTTATTTTAGGGAGGTAGTTGTATGGATACTTTACCGATTTTTGCTCCTGTTGTTGGTCTGTTCGGTTTACTGATCGCCTTTATCATCTTTGTTTCTCTAAAAAAGATGAACCCGGGAAATGAAAAAATGCAGGAACTGGGTGATATGATTCATGAGGGCGCAATGGTTTTCCTGAGGCGTGAGTATACAATTCTTTTAGGTTTTATCGCAATTGTATTTGTTTTACTGCTCTGGAAAATGCCAAATGCCACAGCATTTGCATTCCTGTCAGGCGCAATTAGCTCAATGCTATGCGGTTTTTTCGGGATGCAGGCAGCAACAATGGCAAACACACGCACTTCGTGGGCAGCCAATGAACACGAGCGCGATAAGAATGTAACAAAGGGTCAGGCTCAGGGTTCTGCCTTACAGGCCGCATTTAACGGCGGAGCAGTAATGGGACTGTCGGTCGCAAGTTTAGGGCTTATCGGATTTGGAATGATTTTCTGGCTCTATAAAAGCGGTTATATTCCTGTAGAATCCATCAGTGGTTTTGCAATGGGCGCCAGTTCAATCGCTCTTTTTGCACGTGTTGGAGGAGGTATTTTCACAAAAGCTGCCGACGTTGGAGCAGACCTCGTTGGAAAAGTTGAAGCAGGAATTCCTGAAGATGACCCAAGAAATCCCGCAACTATTGCTGATAATGTCGGCGATAATGTCGGCGATGTTGCAGGTATGGGTGCAGATATTTTTGAATCCTATGTGGGTTCGGTTATTGCAACGATCGCATTAGGCGCTTCGGCTGCCGCAATGTTCGGCGGTGAAGTGTTTAATTGGATGTTTTTACCTATCCTTGTTACTGTAGTAGGCCTGTTCTCTTCATTGATAGGAATTGGTTCTATCCGTTTTCTTAGAACATTGGATCCTGCAGCAGTGTTAAGATATTCTGCTATGTTCTCGGCAGTTTTAATGATGATCTTGTCATATTTTGTAATAAAAATGCTTGATCTGCCGACAAACATTATCTGGGCTATAGTTTCCGGTTCCGTAGCCGGTGTACTGATAGGTATAATTACCGAATATTATACATCTGCAAAACCAATCAGAAAAATTGCGGAAGCAAGCTTGACCGGTCCTGCAACAAATATCATTACAGGACTGGCAGTAGGAATGGAAAGCTGCGTACTCCCTGTATTAACAATTGCAGCTGCAATTTATTTAGGCAATATGTTTGCGGGTCTGTATGGAATAGGTATTGCGGCAGTTGGCATGCTTTCAACGGTTGGAATTACAATGTCTGTTGATGCTTACGGTCCGGTTGCAGATAATGCCGGCGGTATTTCCGAAATGGCTGAATTAGGCGAAGGAACAAGAGAGATCACGGACGGTCTTGATGCATTAGGAAATACAACTGCGGCTATGGGAAAAGGTTTTGCGATCGGTTCTGCTGCGTTGACCGCACTGGCGCTGTTCGCGGCTTACAGCCAGGCTGCTGAGTTAGAAGCTATCGATCTGATGAATCATATGGTAGTGATCGGTCTCCTGATCGGCGGAATTTTACCGATGCTTGTTGCGTCAATAACCATGGCTGCTGTAGGACGTGCAGCCCAGGCAATGGTTGAGGAAGTCCGCAGGCAATTCAGAGAGATCAAAGGTATTATGGAAGGTACAGCTAAACCTGATTCGGCCCGCTGTATAGCGATCAGCACAACAGCATCACTTAAGGAAATGATCATTCCCGGTGTTGTTGCAGTTGCTTTGCCCGTACTGGTTGGTTTTACGCTCGGTAAAGAAGCACTTGGCGGTTTTCTCGCAGGCGCTACTTTGAGCGGTGTCCTTCTTGCATTATTAATGGCAAATGGTGGAGGAGCATGGGATAATGCTAAGAAATTCATTGAAAAAGGTAATTACGGCGGAAAAGGCAGCGATGCCCATAAAGCTGCTGTTACCGGCGATACTGTAGGTGATCCTTTTAAAGACACTTCAGGTCCGTCAATGAATATTCTAATAAAGCTGACATCCGTAGTTTCTCTTGTTATAGCACCGTTGCTTAGATAGATACAGAAACAATAATTAGTAAATGAATTTTGACGGGAAACTAATGAAAATTTATGAGTCAGTTATTATAGTAAATTCTTCTATTCATGAAGACACTTTGAACCGTATAATATCCAGAAGTGAAGAATTGATAAAAAAAGGCGGTGGGAATTTAATCGAAACCGTCCAATGGGGTAAAAGGCGTTTAGCTTACCCAATCAAAAAATTTCAGTATGGATATTATGTAATATTTTTGTTTGAAGCACCTTCGGATCTCAATAAAGAACTTGAGAGAGATTTTCGCTTAAATGAAAATATTTTGCGTTTCATGATAATGCTTAAAGACAAAAAGGCACTTCTGGCTGATCAAAAACGCAAAGAAGAAGAAGAAAACGAAAAGAAGCTTGCAAAGGCTTCGGATGATGAACTGGATCTGAGTAAGAGTGTTGAAAAGGACAAAGAAATCCCTGAAACTGAAGAAAAAGACACAGCTGAAGAAAAACCAGACACTGAAACCGAACCGGTTGTTGAAGAAAAACTAGACACTGAAACCGAACCGGTTGTTGAAGAAAAACCAGACATTGAAACCGAACCGGCTGTTGAAGAAAAATCAGACACTGAAACCGAACCGGTTGTTGAAGATAGTCAGACAGCCGATACTGAAACAGAACCGGTACAAAAATCCGAACCAAAAGCTGAAGATAATACTGAAGAAGTCAATGACTCAAAAGAATAATCCTTAACAGGATTATTCATCAGCTATTAAATTTACCGAGCGGTGCGTCATGTGATATGAGCGCACCGCACCGGTAAAAATTAATTAACTAAAACTCAAATAAGTTTTAGAGGTTTGGCTATGGCAGATTTAAAAATGCCGGATATTAATTCAACCATTATAGCGGGAAACCTGACGCGTGATCCGACTTTAAGGACAACGACAAATGGTACTCCGGTAGCAAATTTTCCGATCGCTTACAGCAGAAAATTTAAAGACAACTCCGGAAATTGGCGTGAAGAAGTTTGTTATGTAGGGATTGTTGCATGGTACAAGCTTGCGGAAAGCTGCCATGAAAATCTCACAAAAGGCAGTGCGATCATGGTTGAAGGTGAACTTCAGAGTAAAAGTTGGAAACTTGATAACGGATCCTTTAGAAATATTGTTGAAATTAAAGCGAAACGTATCCAGTTCTTACACAAAAAAACTGATGTTGAAATTATTGAAGATATAGAAGAAGACAATGATACTTCAGATGGCAGAAGTGATGTTTCAGAAAGTAATATAGATTCAATTGCTGTCATTGATGATGATTCTCCGGATGAAAGCAGTGAAAAAACCGGAAAAACAGACTCGGACAAAGATTCGTTAAATTTCGATAATCTGACTTTTTAAAACTATTATTAGAATTTTAAATAACAAGGAGACAGTACGTGTTAAGACCAAAATCCCAGAAACACATTTGCAGATTTTGCGAAAACAATGAAATTTATATAGACTATAAGGATGATAAGAGATTATTGCGCTTTACTACCGAACAGGGTAGAATTATCCCGAGGAGAATATCAGGTACATGTGCAAAACATCAAAGGATGTTAGTTCGTTCTATTAAACGGGCCAGACAACTTGCAATTATCCCTTATATCTCAGATATTGCAAGATAACAGCAGATATAATTTTTCTTATTCATTACAATTGTTCCGGAAATCTTAATTGTGATAGACAATATAAATAAAAAGGTGAATAAAACATGAAAGTAATATTACGTCAAGATTTTGAATCTTTAGGCGCAATAGGCGAAATAGTTGACGTAAAACCCGGCTATGCCAGAAATTTCTTAATACCTAAGAAAATAGTTCTACCTTTGACAAAAGGAAACCTGAGAGTATTCGAAGAAGAGCGCACCAGAGAAGATATGCTGGTCCAGCGTGAACAGACCAAAGCGGAAAAATTGGCTGAACAACTTGAGAAAGTCTCTGTCACTGCATCAGTAACGGTGGGTGAGGAAGACCGGATATTCGGTACGGTAACAAACCAGCAAGTTGCAGACCTGCTCAAAGATAAAGGTTATGATATCGACAAGAAAAATATATCTATCGACGAACCTGTTAAAGCACTCGGCATTTATCCCGTTACCATAAAACTGCACTCAAATGTTGAAAGCAAGATCAAACTCTGGGTTGTAAAAGGTTAAATTAAGACCACAAAAAATAAAAGGCATGCAGGATCTATAAATAAGTATATACTGCAGGCCTTTTATTATCTGTTAAATATTTTCAGTATTATTTTGTTGTCATAGTAAAAACACCATCCCATTGCTCCGGAGGCGGATTTTCCTTGAACGCCTTACACCTCTGAATGTATACTTTTGAAGGTTCGTCATTTTCGTCAATCTCAAGCGCTCTATTGAAATATTCAATACTCTTATCCCAATTCTTTGACAGATATTGTTCAATTCCCTTACTGTAAAATTCTCTGATTTCTTCCATTTCTTTGGATATACCGACATCTTTGCGTCCGATCAGCTCATATACCTTTACCGGTTCCAATTTGCCCTTAACCCGGATCGAATCAAGGAATCTGACCTCAATTTCATTTTTTGCCACCTCGTAAGTAAACTCGCTGATCATGATATATGTGCCATACTGTTTATTTGCTCCTTCAAGCCTTGAACCCAGGTTCACACTGTCTCCCATAACAGTATAATCGAGCCTTGAGGCAGCCCCCATATTTCCTGCGACCATCGGTCCGGTATTTAATCCTATCCTTACATATAACTCTGGTTTTCCTTCCTGCTTCCATTGAGTACGCAGTTTTATTAATTCCTCCTGCATTTCAAGAGATACATAGCATGCCCGGAGAGCATGGTCATCGAACATAATTGGTGTACCGAAGACAGCCATTATTGCATCTCCTTCATACTTATCAACCATCCCGTCATATTTTAATATGATTTCTGTCATTATCGTAAGATATTCATTCAAAAGCGAGACGAGATCTTCGGGTGACAGCTGTTCAGAAAGTGTTGTAAATCCAGCAACGTCGGAAAAGAAAACCGTGAGGACCTTTTTTTCACCTCCAAGTTTTAACATATCCGGATTCTTAATCAATTCATCAACAACGGATTTCGTGACATACCTGCTGAACATACCTCTAATCATCTTTTTCTCTTTCTCTTCAGAGAAGAAGCTGTACACTGTTATTGCTGTGAAACCCGTCAGGATCACAGAAACGGGTCCCAAAACATCCAGCCAGTATCCGGGGCCTTCGAATAGATACTGCACCAAAAATATATATCCGAACAGCAGCAGTAAAAATATTATTGCACCGGTTAATGGTTTAAATCTTGGCACCAGCACACCTGTCAACAGGCCGAGAAATAAAATCACTAACGCTTCAGCATAAAAAGGTACTCTTTTCAGGAAATCTCCTGTAATAAGAGTATTTAATATATTCGGATATAAGCCGACCATCGGATAACGGTTATTATAAGGCATAGGATTCAAATCATGCGTCCCGGCAGCAGTTAATCCATACACAAACACCTTATTCTCAATATCTGATTTCCTGAGGATCTTTCCGTCAACTTCCGGATCCCAGAAATAAAGGGGATAATCCTCCGGTTTCAGCCCGCCCCTGTTATTGAAGATATCTTTCAGAACATAGTATCCTCTTCTGAGTTTATCTTCATTCCTTTCATCCACCTTTTCCTTCATCTGTTCCATAGTGAGAGTTGGATCTTCCTCAAACGCGTTGGCTATTTTATGGTTTAGGCTCAATTCCAGGTAGAATTCATATGTCTCCTCAGCAGGTAATGCTTCCTTTTCAACGATCTCACCATTTTTTATGGCTCCCTCCAGCAAATTACCCCAGAACAATGTGAACATTATTTCTACTACAGAATCATCGGGCTCAATTCCACCTTCAACAATTTTATCCATAAAGGCTTCCGGATCCTCTCCTACTTCGGGATTTGCAAGAAGGATGTTCTTTAATGTGGCCGCCAATTCTGCATGCAGCCATGCCTGTTTGTTTTTAAGTATCGCCAGATGCGGGACATGAAAAAACTGTTCATCTGCATAATCTCCGGTCCAGTTTACCATCATCAAACCATGTTCATTAATCGGTACAGTTCTCTGTATTTCAGTACCATCCGGGAGTGTCCCTGGAGGCAGAATGATCTCTTTTCCCGGAATAATCTCAATATCTTTAAAATCAGCTCCTATGTATTCGAGGAACATTAAAAGTGCCAGAGACGGCCAGACTTTTTCATTGTAAACGAGGACAATAGGATAATGTCTGACAGCGCCGTCAATATCTGCTTCCGTCATCGCATAACCTACACCCTTTGAAGCTTCGGTCAGTTTTGGCTGAGGAGGTTCAATATCCCTGAATAACAACATTCCGCTCTCAGCCCACTCAGGAAAATCTTTTGAGTAGGGTTCCAAAGATGCCAAAGCAAGTTTTCTCTGTTCATTCGGTATAGCAGTATTGTCAGTCACCCACTGAGGATCCTGAAATTCGGCTTTTTCAAAGGATTGACCCAGCAGGACATTACCGGCATATTCCATTGCCTCTTTCATTTCATTATCATAATCTCTGAACAGGTCTAATACCTCGTCAACTGAACTGATCTCTGCTGACTCAAAATCCTGCTTTTTCAGAATGTCATCAGAACTGGCTTCAGTAAAGAAAACATCAAAACCTATCATCCTGGCATTCAGGTCTTTTAATGTCCTTATTATGTTTGCATATTTATCCCGGGTCCAGTCCTGATACCTTCCTTCAGTTTCCAGTGACAATCCATCAATATCGATCGTACCGAGGTTCTGATCCATTGATATGCTGCCGCGGACGAGAAAACTCGTATCAAGAAGTTTCAGTTCGATCATTTCATAAAAAGGAAAATAGTCTGTGGATTTTGACAACCAGCTCAAAGAGATAACAATTAAGGAGATCAGAACACCGATAAGAAGCTGAACGATCTTTTTTTTCGATCCTTTATCTTTACTTTCCGACATCTTTTGACACCTATGGAAAATTGGACTGCCGATTTTTCTGACTTTTCAACATAAAACCCCGGCGCTATATGCCGGGGTTTTATAATAATAGAAGACCTTTAGTTACCTTTTTTCAGTTTTTCGATTTCTTCTTTTGCAAGGATAGCATAATCCGAATCCGGTTTTAACTCTATTACCTTATTATATGCTGCTATTGCCTTATCAGGTTCTTCCAATTGCTGAAAGCAATGAGCAATAAAAAGATGGCTTTCGACAATAGTCGAATCTCTGGGGTTTTCAATGATAAAATTCTCAAGAATAGTTATGGCATTTTTCAATTCAAGCCTGCTGGGATATTTGATCCCGCCTTTGTAATACAGATGTTTTAAAGCTTCATCTTCCGCTTCCGCACCCCGGACACCCGCGACAGTTTTTGATTTTTCTGTCTTAAATGAGCGGATCTCCTTGGTCATATTGCCGACTTTTTTCCACGTATTTAGAAAATCATCTGAAACCTTGAATTTCTTCACTTCTGTAGTTGTAGTTTGTTTTGTATCCTGGGCGGCGGCAAATGCAGTCATTATTAAACATACAGCCAGGATAATCGCAATTGATAATGTTGATTTTTTCATATATCTCCTCCAATTTTTAGAGACTTATTTATTATATACTTTATGTAAAACCTTTCGGTTCCTGTTAGTTTCTTTTTATCGGTCTTATAAATTTCAGCAGGTCTTTAAATGTTTTATCCATATCAATAGCCTTTTGATATTCTTCCCCTGCTTCATTTCTTCTTCCCATCAGATATAATGTAATTGCTATATTCACTCTTACACCGGCGTTATTCGGCATTAATTCAGCTGCTCTGTTATAACTCTGCAGCGCTCCTTCATATTCTCCTTTTTTTGTCTGAATAACTCCAATAGCATTAAATGCATCACCAAAATCAGGTCTGAGCACCAAAGCGCGGTTCAGCATACGCAGGGCATCTTCATTTCTGTTAAATCTCATATAAGCCGCACCTGCATCATAAACGCCATCAGGATCATCCATTGACACACCGCTGGCAATTGCATACTCATTTATCCTTGTATCAAATGCTTCAACATCTATTTCAACAAGTTCGTCGATTACCTCTTTTGGAGGTATATCTATTTCTTCAACGGGAGGCTGCCCCGGTTTATATTCGATCTTTGCATCCGACACATCTATTTCATTAATATATCCTTCTGCTTTTCGAGCATGATACTCTTCTGATCCATTACGCCAGGCAGAACTGAAGGAGTGTCCGTACATTGTTGTTTCAACAGGGATCCATACACGGTTATTATAAATTACATATTCCGAACTTTCATAGGGTAATGTTTCGACCTCATCTACCGGAATACCGCTGTCGAACATCAAATAGATATGCCCTGCTCCGGGTGCATTGACATCAAGAAGTATCGTGTCAATATTCAGATTGCCAAGAAGGCTTGCGAAAAGTACTGTACAATCGTCGCAGTCGCCTATTCTGCTGCTGAGGAGCTCAACCGGGTATTGAATGTTATCAAAGATCGAGCTGTCGGCAGCTATCAGATACCATGGAGTCTGCCTGTCTGCCTGATAGACAATACCATGTTTACCGAGTGCATCAAATAAAACTGTTGCTTTCCCGATGTTCGAATTATCGAATTTATCAACCAGCAGGGAGTTATATTCCTGAATAACCGTTCTTGTAAACCGGTCAACTGACTCATCTTCCGGAGTAACATAGACTGCCACTCTATCCGGATTACTCCAGCTTATTTTGTTTTTACCCAATACATACAGAGGATCCAGATTCCTTGTTGTTTCTTTCATGCTTCTATTCTGTTCATAAGTCACTGTCAGCACAGGCTGGACAAGATTATCATAAGAAGAACCTCTTGCTGCAAGTATCTCATTTGACAGTGATATTTTTAGAGGATACGATTTTGTTGACTGAGGTTCAAGTATTATATTCTCCTCATAGGGCTGAGTCGTTACGGTCGGAATATCGATTCTGACCTGAACGGGTAACGGTTCCTGGGCTGAATTCTTCAGAACTAACTCTGCGAAATCCTCTTCCGAATATTTTCTGTAAAGAGATCTGAAAAACGGCACAGGTTTTATTGCCGCATTCTTTATGGAAACCAGAGATGGATTATAATAGAACGATAATCCGAATCTTTGTGTCACAGGAAGATCCGGATCATCTTCCAGAGCATAATCGATCTGGATAAATCTATATCTTGCACTGAAGCCGGCAGAATAAATGAAGGATCTGTCATAATTATTGATCTTTTTCAGATCTTTCTGCAGTCCGCCTCTAAGCGCGAAAGTCCCGAACAGCCAGTATTCCGCACCAAAATGCACCCTGTCATCAATATCAACGGCTAACAGCAGGTCTTCATACAAATTGTAAGCTGCGCCAAAACGGAATTTCTGAGGCAGTATCTCTTCAGTTATATCATTATCATAGGTAACTGATGTTCCGCCGACATCCTGACCCACAAATGCAAGCCTTAGATTATTGAAGGGATTTACCAGCAGGCCGAAATCAAATCCGAATCCGTTTGATTTTCCATAGGATGTTCCGTCGAGAGTTATATCCATATCCAGCATTTTTACTTTTGAGCCTAATGATGCATTCAGCCACGGCAGTTTTAATGAATATGCCAGATTGAAATTATCCTGTCTGTAACCCAGTTCATTATCATCCATACCGAGATGCATCCAGTCGACACCGAACGCATGATTATCCCCAGCCGGCATAACATAGCCTAAATAGTTATTACTCAAGCCAAGTCCATACAGGTCACTTAACATACTGGTAATTTCCTGTCTTTGAAGGAACACAAGTCCTGCAGGATTCCAGTAAATTGAATTTGCATCATTTGCAACTGCTGAAAATGCTCCCCCCATTCCCAATGGTCTTGCACCGGCAGGGATCTGGTTGGTTATTTGTGCTTCAGCAGAAAAAGACATCAGTACTATACTGAGTCCCGTTAAGATGTTTACAAATTTCTTCATAATCATATTCTTTATCTGATTGTTTAGTGCTGGATTATTAAAGTATCTTTCGGAACTGAAACATTCAATATTACTACCGGATCAGGCATTGTTGATCCGTTCTTAAGGAAAGATACTTCTATATTATAGGTTTCACCTGTCTGCAAACCGAATAATGCCGACATTGGTTCGGGTCCGGATGTGATCTCCCTCATTGCAATCACCTGACCGGGATCACTTGTATTATAAACTCTGACTTTTGCGCCGAGCCCGTTAATATTATTAAAGCCTGCCCCTTTACCTTTAACTCTGATTTTCAGATAATTATCTGGATTGTTCATATTCTTATAACAAAGATTCCTGTAGGTATTTGTAATAAAAATATCAAGGTCACCATCATTATCAAAGTCGGCAAAAGAAGCTGCGCTGGCAAAACTTCCCACTTCAGTTTTGCCCGGAAATTTTAGTGCTCCCCTTGAAAGATCAGCCAGAAGTGTTTTATCAGTAAATACACCTCCGTTGTTTTCAAGAAGGATATTACCTAAAGTACCGGTAGATGCCGCGGTAGTATCTGTTTCCGCAAATCCGCCGACAAAAAACAGGTCCTGATCCCCATCAAGGTCGTAATCTCCCCATGTAGCGCCCCAGGTATCCCATGAATTTGGCGCTGACTTAACACCGGCACCGTCTGCAATCTCCGAAAATATCCCGGCTGCAGTTTGTGTGTAAAGAGAATTCGCTCCGATATTACCAAGAAAAAGATCCAGCAGGTTATTATCATCAAAATCCGCCCATACGGCATATCTTCCGAATTGTGTGTCGTTCAGGTCACCGAAAACGTCGGAAAGTGTACCATTATCATTTTCGAATAGTCTATTCTCCTGCTCCCGGTTCACTACATAAAGATCGACATCACCGTCGTTGTCATAATCAGTCCATCTGGCGTTTTCGCTGTCTCTGACATCGCCGAATTCTCCATCAAGAAGTGTGAAGGAGGTACCTCCATTATTCTTATATAGAGCATTCCTGCCGGAAAACTTAGTAACATAAATGTCTAAGAATCCGTCGTTGTCATAATCACCCCAGACAGCGGAAGTTGAAAGGCCAATAGACTCGTTAACAAATCCTGTAGTAGCGGTAACATCAATAAAAAGAATAGTGGATTCTCCCGTCTCTTTGTAGTAATTCTGGAAGACCATATCTCCTTCAGCATAATTCGCCACAAAAAGATCGAGATCACCATCATTATCAAAATCCGCCCAGGCTGCATCCACACTGTTCTGCATCAGATCAAGTCCATACGTAGAGGCAACGTTGGCAAACACACCTGAACCAAGATTCTGGTACAGTGCATTTTCACCACGGCCTGTTGAGGCCTGTCCCCAGGAAGTTACATACACATCTACCAGGCCATCGTTATTAAAATCACCCCAGGCCATTCCTGTTGACCATTTTGAATCTTCATTCATCAGCAGACCTGCGTCTTCAGTGACTTCTTCAAAAACTGTCTGCTGTGAAAAAGCGGCTGATACGGTGAATGTCATCACCGTGATCAAAATCAATAGTTTTGTTTTCATTTTTTCAATCTTATTTTATCTATTTGAAATTGCTATTGTTTTCATTTCTGTTTTACTTCCGCTTTTAATAACCACTGTATATAAACCGGAAGGTAATATTCTGTTGTCTCCGTCCGTGCCATCCCAATTCACCGCCTGTCTGCCTCCGTTTAAGGTGCGGTTGTTAATCAGTGCTTTGACTAATCGTCCGGACGTATTAAAAATAAGGATCGTGACGGGCATTTCTTTACCCAGAGTAAAGTTAATACTTGTTCTTCTCGGTAAAGCACCCGAGCCCTTTGGCGAAAACACTCTCGGTGAAAATGAAATATCTGTTATTGAATCACTTCCTGTCCCGCCTTCCGGATCTTCGAATATCCCAAAAGTCCCGAGAGCGCTCACAGGTGCAGTAATAGTATTTTCTTCAAGATCTATCGTCCCGCCTATTCTATCCCAGACTGAAGGATTAGAATTGTTCTGTATAAAGATCGCAAGATCGGATTTCTGATAATCGTTTCCGGAAACCGCTGATTTCATTAACGCATCTGCTGGAAGGTTTAAAGTCAGTTGTGCGGGTTTGCTCAATTGCATTCCACCTGCAGGTCCGATCTGATACGCTATATCGGTGAATGTTTTATCTACAGGCAGATTCAGAGGAGTAACTGCTGTTATTGGTATTTCAATATCAGCATTCACTGCATTCGGTGATACATAAAGGACAACGCTGCTGTCCGCATTTGAAATACTACCGCCTGATCTTGCGGAAACAACCTTTGTTGTTCTGAACTGCCATGAGAAGTCACCATCAAGACTGTTACCTACTTTATCTTTTATCTTTGCCACTGCAACCGCTCTGTATTCAGTATCGGACTCCAAACCGGAATATACGACGGATACAGACAGTTCATTTTCATCAAGCTGAACGCTTGACGCCTGAGTTACTTCCTCAGATCCTTTAAAGAGTTTGAGTACTGTATCATCAATCGAAGCAGGATCGAGCTCCTCATCAAATACAGCTGTAAGTGTAATATTTGTTAAGACACCCTTCTGTATCCCGCCTTCGATAAAAGGTGGATTTGTAGAGAATACTGAAGGCCTATCCGTATCAAGATAAAATATCTTAACATCAGTTTTTTCAGTCATAATATTTCCAAATGAATCCGTAATATCCGAAACAGAGATACTGACTGAACCGCTCGGGTATGTATCCTCAAACTCAATTTCACCGATCCATGTATTCCCGGTGTATGAGACCTTTGATACCGGCAGAGAAACATCATTCGACAGCTTTACCGAAACATCAGGCTCAACAGTATAATCCAAATTAAAATTCTCATCTATCACCATAAGAATTGTAGTTGTACCTATTCCTGACGAATCCGGTGTAACAGTTATTGCGCTGGAATTAACGACCGGAGCATCGACATCAATAATAAAAATATCTGTATCCGACCAGTCGGAAACAGCCTTGCCGTTATCGACAGATCTGACATTCCAATAATAAGTGCCGCTGATCAATCCTGAGATCATCCGCATTGTCCGTGAACCATACCTGCCGAATTCCCTGTTATTTGCTCCTGAGACGATTTCATTTCCTCCGATTGATGTCCCAATACGGATCTGATATGACAGACTATCTCTTAAAGGATCACCTACAGGTTCGTCTACACCCGGTTCCCAGATCATTTTTACGGTATCCAGGTTGACGGCAGTAATTAATCCTGTCACTTCATTAGGATTGTTATTTGGATTACTCCGGGCACTTACATTATCATATATGACCGAAGCAGACTGATAAGTAGTCTCATTCAGTTTCATTCTTCCTATTGTCGACAGGTCCAGATCACCGTCATTATCTACATCAATAAATGAAACCGAACTGAAATCCACTGCTTTCCCCTGAAAAATATCCAGGTTTTCATCAAGAAAAGAAGTCGTATTGTTTCTATATATCTTTAAAATCGGTGAGGTAAAATCAAATCCGCTGACCACAAGGTCCGGATCACCGTCATTATCATAATCACCCATGTCAATAGATCCGCCTACAACACCTGTAAGTCCGGCTGACAA
>JBHPLC010000048.1:0-16168 GCA_042564455.1 Candidatus Zhuqueibacterota bacterium
ACCGCTTGACTCATGTGTTGAAACTCAGCCCTGTCAGATAAAAATCAAGAAATGGTTTACAGATATTGAAACCGTTAAAAAAATGTATACCGCAATAACCCGCTCACTAAGCATTCAAAATGAGGAAGAAATTCTTGTGGGATATTTTGAAAGTGAGCTGGATTTTGGGAATATAATAGAAAATTCCGAGCGAGTTAAAATCAAAGAACGTGCACTGGGTCCCGACTTAATTACTTTTACCGACGGTTTGTTTCAATCCCTGTCCAATGATGATCTGGTAAAAGGTACTGTGGTGGTCACTAATGAAAGTGAAGATATTGAATGGATCGAGGGAGTGGATTTTGAAGTCGACTATACATCCGGGAAAATCAGACATATTTTTTCTTCAGATAAAAGCGGTACAGCTTCGGGATCAGGAACAGGTACCGGTTCGGATATAAATTCTGCATCTTTATCTCTTATGGTTGAAAAAACCATAAAAGTACATTATGAATATTATTCCACAAAAATTAAGGATTTCGATTACTCGATTAATTATGTACGCGGCAGTCTCTCAAGAAAAGACGGGGGTACCTTAGTTTCAGGTTCAAAGATATTCGTTGACTATAAGGTCCGCGAGCTTGTGCAGGATGAAGTTATTGCATTATCAATTGATCAGGCTCATGTCTGGATCATTAGCCGTGTTGGGATTGAATATGAAGCCTCACCTAATGAGAGTCTTAAATACGGTGAGGCATATTTTGCACTTTATTTAATTGCAAAAATGAGCGCTGCTAATCTTATCTACGAGAAGCGGAATGATGATGTCGAGGAAGCCGCTAAAGAATTGAACAAAATATCTGATGATCATCAAAAGCTGGCATTAAGCTATCTGAGGGATTATATAAAATTTCCGGCAGCAAAAAGATCAGCAAAAAGTATAAGGAACAACAGTCTGATCTGTTGATCATTAAAAAAGATGATAATAAAAAGGTTCTAATAAATATGCAGAACAAACCGGACAAAGCAGATCAGAGAAAGAAGCTGTTTATTGAATATCTTTCCGATCCTGATAATGGTGATTCGTTAGATGATTTTGCAAAGAAAAACGGAATATGCCCGGATGATTTAAATATCTGGAAAAATGATCCTCACGTAGTTAACTCGGCATTCAGACTATGTGTAACAAGGATGGGAGCTGAGATACCGAAAGTTATGAAAATGCTTCTTGAAAAAGCATTAAAGAAAGATGATACGGCAGCTACAAAGCTATTTTTTCAGCAGCTCGAAAAATTTAAAGAGACTCCTGAACCGGGTATTACTGTAGAAGAAGCGGTAAAGCTGATTAGAAACGAATTGGGCAAACAGAATGGAAAATGAAGATCTGAAACAAATTTTGAAATGCAGTCAGGATCCTATATATTTCATGAGAAATTTTGTAAAGACTCAGCATAGAGAAAAAGGCAAGACGTCATTTCCTGATTATCAATACCTGAACGATCTCATAAATGTACTGATAAATGAAAGCAGGGTTGTAGTATTAAAATCCAGACAAATGATGATAACCTGGACTGCAGTGGCTTTTTCTTTATGGGAGGCTATTTTTTTGGGCAATAAAGATATTATGTTCATTTCAAAACGTGAAGATGATGCAAAAGAGGCTATTCACAGACTGAATTATATTCTTGACAATTTACCCGATTTTATGATACCGAGGACTGGAGAAAACTCAAAATATGTAGTGGAATTTCCCGGACTGAGATCAAGGTTAATGGCTCTGCCGACCACACCTAACATCGGAAGGACTTATTCTCCGACGAGAATAATTTGGGATGAAATGGCAAGCACACCTAATGATGAAGATGTTTTTACTGCTCTGCAGCCCAGCCTTGACGGGGGTGGATATTTTGTGGGTATTTCTACAAGCCAGGGTTCCATGACAAAACATGCTGAATTATTCCTGAACGCTGAATCCTATGGCTTTAAAAAATTATCAATTCACTACAGCCTGCATCCTGAAAAAGATGAGAACTGGAAAAAACTTGCCTGCAGGGGAATGAGTGATGAGAGATGGAAAATGGAACAGGAAATGTCCCTTGAGCTCGGAGGCAAAAGGATCTATTCGTCATTTCAAAAACAGACTCATGTGATCGATAATATCGATCCGGATACTCCCGGGAGATATTACAGGACAATTGATTTTGGATACCATACACCGGTCGTTCTATGGGCAAAAATGGTTAACAATAAAATAGTGATATTCAAGGAATGGATCGGAAAAGATTCAACTATATCCGATATTACCAAAGCGACAATAGGAACAGATGAAATTTTAGGTTTGACAGAAGACGATTTTGAAAGAACATTCTGTGATCCAGCCGGAGCTGCTCAGACCGACCGTGGTATCTCTTCTGTAGATAGGCTGAAACAGGAATATCTTGAACAGACGGGAATTGAGCTGAAGATAACTTATCGAAACAGCAGTGTCATGGCGGGTATTGATCTGGTAAGAGAAAAACTAAGAAATGCTTCAGGAGAAATAAGTCTTTTTGTGAGTTCTTCCTGCCTGAGAACTGTTTCGGATTTCTGCAGATATATAAAAAAAGCCGGATCCAATGAACCCAAAAAAGACGGCTTGGCCGAACATACCATGGATGCCGTAAGATATTTAATGGTTAACCTTTATCAAAAGAACAAAAAAACAGGAAAAGGACTCCTGAGGCCAAAAATTTCAGTAACAGATAGATATTAATGATAAAATATCTACGTATCAAATAGATTATATCAGAATCAGGATAGGTTAAATAAGGGAAAACATAATGAGTTTATTATCGTTATTTCGAAAGAGAAAACATTTATCAGGCAAAGTGGAACAACTTAGGTTTTCAAATAATACGAAAAGTTCTCCCTTCGGAGATCTGCGGCTGGATTGGTTCGAATATAGTTCAAGGGCCGGTTTTTACAGATATCTGAGAGATACGGTTCCCATCATTTCATCTGCGGTCTGGAACTGGGTCAGGTTGTGCAACACTCCCGGAAAATATCAGTTTTTAGGGAAGGAAAGTCACATTAGGGAAGCAGAACAGGTGGCTGATGAACTTTTTGCCAAAATGAATCCGGTGATCGGTGTTAAACGTTCCGGGGCTGGTTCATTACTTGAAATGTTTTTCAGAGAAATATTTACAGTCGGATCATTCAGCGGAAAGATCATCCCGCTGCCTTCAGGTAAAGGGATAGACTATTTTGAAGTAATTGACTCACCTGTTATTGTCTGGAAAAAGCGAAATAGATGGCACCCGTATCTTAAGAAAGAAGACTCGGAAATACCGCTGTCAGATGAATTGTTCTTTCATTACGGTCTTGGTTCAGATAATGATCAACCGGGAGGTATCAGCTTCCTTTCATCCATAGAATTTGTTACCGGTATAGAACAGAGAATGGTTTCTGATATGGCTTTAAGCGGGCATAATGCCGGGAATCCCCACCTTCATATTAAAATAGCACCACCTGAAAAGTTTGAGAACGAAAGCGATTCAAAATATATTAAAAGGGCGGAAACATACTTTGATGAAACGGTTAAAATGTTCAGCAGTATAAATCCGGATGACAATTTGTTTACATGGTCGGATATAGAAATATCTGTCACAGGCGGTGAAGGGGCGATGCCATATTCATGGAAAATTAACCGCGAACAGGTTATAGAAGATGTAATTACTGGTATGAAGCTGTTTCCCTGGGTTGTCGGAAGGAGCCACGGTACCACAAAAAACTGGGTTCAGGCGCAGTATAACTTGCTGATGCAGGTTGTAGACTCCATACAGGAGGAAGGAAAGACATTTGCAGAGTGGATCCTAAATATGGAACTAAGCCTGAAAAATATACCGGTGAAAGCACAGTATGTATTCAATCCTAATCAGGATCCATACCAGTTGGAAAAGGAAAAAGCATCGGCATTAAAATTTGAGACAGTAGATAAAAAAGTCAAAAGAGGCTACATTTCAAAGGATGATGCTGCAAAAGAACTGGGATATACAAAAGCGTTCTGCAGTGAAAATTGAAAATATCCAAAAACCGGGATAACAAATGAAAGAAATGATCGATAGAGTACAGACAAACAAATGCCGGAATAAATTGTGTATTTGTGGTGAAAGCAGGTTTTTGCATTTCAGTCTTAATGACAGTGATAAAATAGTTGTGTTCTGTCCTATATGTAAAACTAAAAAAGTTACAAATAATGCAATGAATCTTTTGGGGAGAGTGATAATATGAATCTCGTGTTAGACAGTCTGTCAGGCAGTTTTTTTAACGAAGACCTGAAAACAACTCAGGAAGACGCTGACTTAATTAATAATCTGGAAAATGCACCGCCTGTTCCTGTGAAGCCGGAAGATGTCTATGTCAGAAAATGCAGATTGACAGGGGATGGTGTAAATTGTCATTTTGGCAGGTTTCACACAGAAGACCTTCCCTTATTGCTCAAAAAAACACAGGGAGTATCCTGTCTTATCGGACACCGGAAAGAGACAGCAGGAATTGCGCGATTCTTCGGTGGTTCCATCGAGCAGCATAAAGCAAAGAGCGTTATAACTGGTAAGATGGAAGAAATGAGTTTTATCGTCCCGAAAATTTACTGGATGAAATCTCATTCAAAGGCAGAAGATCTGAAAGTTAATATTGACGGCGGGATATATCACCAGGCCTCCATTAGCTGGTATTTTGAACAGCCGGTATGCGGCATCTGCGGAAAAGATATACGGATGTGTGATCATGTTCCGGGAAGATTATATAACGGCAAGTTGTGTTTTTTCTGGTATGAGAAAATCGGGAATGTTCTTGAGGGTTCTATTGTGTATGCCGGTGGTCATCCCGGAACAGGATTTAAACTTAATAACAATGTAAAAGAAGAAGCTGAAAATCAGGAGAAAATATTCAAATTAGAAAAGAACGGAAAAATCGAAAAAAGAGATATATTCCCGTATCTCAGAAACATTAATGACGGCAATATATACATAATTGGTGATCTCGCTGGGAAAGGCTGGACTAATGACAAAATAAATATTATAGCAGACAGAAGAACGAAAGACCTTATATGTAATATTATTCCGGCATATTTAACCGACCGAGTTTGTTTTCATCAGGAACTGGATAAGCCGCAGACGTGTATAAAGATTGATCCGGATTCTGTGCTTGAGATCGAAAATATCTATCCGCCCGGTCTTTTTCCTCCAAAAGATAATGTAAACGGTCATCAAAAAGATCTGTTATTCAGCGATTCGGAATTACTGAGCAAACCTTCCAAAAAAATATTCTCTTTGGATCAAATAGATTCTGCAAATACTGATCTATTAATAGTACCTTATTATGAAGGAATTCCAGCAATGGTATCTGTTTCCGGTTTTCAGAATTCGAAAAATATTGAACCAAAAACTCTCAATATTTCAAAAACAGTTCAAATTGAATTTCCGGAAAAACTGAAAGTCCATGAAAACATTTGCACTTCACTTTCGGCAGATCTGATAGATGAGCTTTTCGGGATGAATTTACCGGACTGCAGAATTTTTGCATATTTAGTAGCTTACAGAGGAAAAAGCAGGATCGAATTAACTGATTTGTTTGAAAGAGAAAAATTGTCCGGTTTCAGGATCAAACCGTTTTTGAAGATCGTTGATGTTGAATTTAAAGATAAATGTGCTATTGAGATAAGCGAGAGAGTACGTGAATTTGAAAAAGTTCTTCCGGATTCGGAATCTATAAGTATTATTCCGCACAAAACTATTTCCGGAAATCAGATAACCAGCAAAACTATTCAATTGACAGGCACAAAGCAGGGAATAGAAATTTTAGAAAACAAGACGGATTTTGGTAATTATTCAAACAGAAAGTTTTTATTCGGACTGGCAGTAATAAATATTGCTGTAGCCGGCAAAGAAGCTAAAAAAAACGGATGGATCTATAAAGCGGAAATTCTAAAAAATGGAGAAAGCGTAAAGATCGGATCAACACTAATTCACAAAAAAGAATATAATACGGGAGACATTTTAAGCGTGGGTGTAGGTTCGATAAATATACGTGAAGACAATATTAGCTGGCATAGCCCGCAGGTTCTGAAAAAATGTGTTATTGAAGATGAACCTGATAATTTTGAGGTTATCGAAAATCTGTATCAGGCAAAGTTTAGCAGCAGTTATACACATGACCTGAACATAGAAAGAGCTAATTTGAAAAAATCAACGGACACAAACGACACTCAAAATAGCAGAATATTTAATCAGTATATAATCGAGGAATGCAGTGACGAAAAACTCTTTTTTTCAGATAAACCTCCGGTGTCTCTGAAGTCCGGTTTTGTTTGTCCTGTAATTCCGGAGACAGATATCGAAAAAAAGATTAGTGAAATCTTTAATGTTAAAAAAACTGCCGGGACCGGTTCAGTAAACAGCAATTTCATTATAATAAATTGGGAAAGTTCGGAAAGGATTGTAGCGTTTTCGGGTGAGCTTATAAACGGAATATACAGGTTCTTGCGGATCAAAAAGGACGGCAGGGATCACTGGTATGTAAAAAAGTGTAATATCCTGAACTAATATGCAGAATGAATCAATAAAATATTATGAAAAAGCGGTCACCGAGTTAAAGATCAATACAGAGAAAATTCTCCAGGGTCAGGCAGATATGCAAAAGGATATTATTGCGATCCGAAAAGATCTTTTTGATCCGGACAATGGAGTTTATGCACGAATAAACAGGAATACTGCTTTCCGGAAAACGTCTTCCAGATGGATGTGGATACTGACCTCGGGATTTTTGGCTTCGTTAATTCACGGGACAGTCAGGTATTTCCTTCAGCGCTAATACACTGTCAGGCATTTACCTACCACTACTTTACCGCTGTAGGTTTCTGCAATCTCTGAAAGGACATCTTCAGGATCTGTACCTTCCGGTAAGTTATAAAGGATGAGCAGGCCGGGCTCTGAAGTATTTGCCAGGTCTGCAAGCTGATATGATGATGTGTGGTTCTCCCTGTAATATTTCTGCATCTCTTCCGAACAGGACGCAAACATTTTCTCTGAATACACCTCATGGACCAGTACATCACAACCGTCGGCTGCTTTTGTTATGTCCTGTGTCGGTGCAGTATCACCGGAAATGACAATTTTTCTGTCGGGAGTTTCGAATTTGTAACCGTAAGAAAAATGCCATATACCATGGTGTCCGGCAAAAGCAGTTATTTTAACATTTTCATCAGAATATTCAAATTCGGGTTCTATCTCGAGAACATTAACCTTGTAACCTTCCTTATTTGCCTGTTCACCTGCCAAACGTACATTCACATCTTCTTCGTAAGCCGCTGTTAAGTGTGTGGTCATCATGTTCAATCCGGGCGGACCATAAACATCAAGCTGAGAATCCCGGCCTTTAATCCACGGAAGCAGGATCAATTCCGCATATCCGGCTGTATTGTCTGAATGAAGATGAGTAACAAAAGCACGCGCCAGTTTGGCAGGTCTTAAGGCGGTAATACCGGAATCTGCTGCTGTTTCTGCCTGATGCACTATCCCGGGTCCAAAATCCACTAAGTAAGGTACGTCTCCGACAATGACTGCTAATGCCGGTCCGGTCCTTCCGGAAAAAGGATAAGCAGAGTTCGAGCCAAAGAGAACGATCTGTGATGTTTTTTCATGATCTGCAGGAGGAGAATCCTGAGCATATGCTGCCGGGGATACTACCGGTAAAAGTAAGAATATAGAAAAAACTATCCGGGAAAATTTCCTTATTTGATTTACCACAGATATATTTTCCTGTGTATTGAGATTAATACATTATATGCGCAATCTGAATCAGATTGCCACACAGCTATTTTATACAATGTTCAATACGGATGGAGAATAATCATGTACTTTAATAATTTAAGAGAATCCAAGACGTTTTTTTACTTCGGGTTTAATCCTGTCCGGTGTCCAGGGCGGATCCCATACGAGGCCGACATTTGCGGTAGTTACACCTTCCATACTTTCAATCTTCTGTTTTGCATCATTAGCGATGTACATAGCCATGCCGCATCCAGGTGTTGTTAAGGTCATTTTAACATCTACAACATCATCTTTAACTTCAACATCATAAACCAGCCCAAGATCAACAATGCTGACCATCGGAATCTCCGGATCCTTACATTGTTCCAGTGTTTCCATGACCTGCTCTTTCGTTACCATAATTTTACTCCTTTTCGATTTATAACCGTAATAACGGCGAATGAATTTATATTATTTTATGTGTTAAATGTCAAATAATATTTCAAGATACAAATGAAGATATGAAAGTTAAAGGATTTTCTTGAAAATAATTGAATATATAGCACCAAAATTGTCGTATAATAAGAAAATCACTAAAATTTTTACACTTGCTATTTTAATTGATTTTAAATACATTATTTTCTCATCCTTCTCTGATTTACTAATTCCTCAGGAATTGTTATCCCCGACAAGAGGAAGTAGTTTTTTGTTCTATGATCTCATTAGCTGATTTGAGATTATGAACTTTTTAATTGGTCATGATAAGAAGATTTTAACAATGGTATTATTCTAAGATCATGCAGCACACTAAAAGGTTTTATTTATGCAAAAAAAGTGGGTTTTCCCCGAAAAAATAGATAATAGAACAGTCAGCGATCTTGCCTCTAAACTAAATGCTCCTAAAGTTATCGCAGAGATTCTTATAAACAGAGGTATTGATTCGAATGAAGAAGCCAAAAGATTCTTCAATCCGAAACTTTCCGACCTTAATGATCCGTTTCTGATGAAGAACATGAAAAATGCCGTAGACCGTATCCAGGAAGCTTTGAAGAACCGTGAAAAGATAATGATTTATGGCGATTATGATGTCGACGGTATAACAGCATGTTCTCTTCTCTACATTTACTTTCGTGAAATGACCGACCAGGTCTTCTTTTTTATCCCGGAACGCCTGAAAGATGGATATGGATTTTCAATGCATGGTGTTGAGGAAGCTAAAAAACTCGGGATATCTCTGTTAATTACCGTTGACTGCGGTATTACTTCTATTGAAGAGGTGCGTGCTTCACGTGAATTTGGTATGGATGTGATCGTTACAGACCATCATCAGCCGGGAACCGAACTTCCGGATGCCCTGGCAATACTTAATCCGTTGCAGGTGGATTGTGAATATCCTTTTAAAGGTCTTTCCGGTGTAGGTGTTGCTTTTAAGCTCGTACATGCCATAAATATGGTTATTGGCAGGGACATGAACCATTTGATGCAGTATGCTGATCTTGTTGCCATCGGAAGCGCTGCTGATGTTGTACCTCTTGTTGATGAGAACCGGATTCTTGTCCGTGCCGGACTCGAAAGGATCAATGACAGAAAAAATATCGGGTTAAATGCACTTCTCAGTGTTGCACTGCTAAAAAACAGTTTTATCGGTACAGGCCAGATATTATTTGGAATAGCGCCGCGAATTAATGCTGTCGGCAGACTCGGCAGCGCCGAAAGAGCTGTTAATCTGTTTACGGCAAATGAAATGTCAAAAGCCTATGAAATTGCCCATGTCCTTGAACAGGAAAACCAGCAGAGAAAAAGTATAGAAGAAGAAACGTTCAATGAAGCAATGCAGCTGGCGGAAAGCGAGTTTGAATCCGGATTAAAAGAACCGCTTGTTCTTTATAAGGATGGCTGGCATCCCGGAGTAATTGGAATAGTAGCTTCCCGTCTTGTTGAAAAATTCTTTAGACCGGTTGTAATGGTAGCTTTTGAGGAAGGTGTTGGTAAAGGATCTGTAAGAAGTGTTCCGGATTTTGATGTTTACGATGCTCTGAAAAACTGCGGGCAATATCTGAAGGAATATGGGGGCCATAAGCTTGCTGCAGGACTGTCGGTGGACGAAAAAAACATTGTCGATTTTAAAAAAGCTTTTAAAACAATCACTCGCGAGACACTTACAGATGAGATCCTAATACCGAAACTATCTATAGAAGCAATAATCACTCTTGATAAAATTGATGCAAGATTATATGAAATATTAAGACATTTTGCACCATTTGGCCCGCAGAATACACGCCCTGTATTTATTATTAAAGGCGCTCAGGTTGCTGGAAATCCGACCATTGTTGGTAAAAACCATTTGAAATTTAATGTCAGTCAAAATGGTTCCACAATGCCTGCTATTGGATTCAATATGGGTAACAGGATCAATGAAGTTGAAAAATTCAGAAATAAACTTGAGATTGCATTTGTTGTCGATGAGAATACATGGAGAGGTACAACTACACTTCAACTTCAGGTGAAAGATATCCGCGAAAATATTCTTGATAATTAATTTAGAGAATTTCCGGACCGATCTGGAGTATTAACTGCTGAAACCACTTTCCGAGCCGTGATAGGGAATAAAAGTGCTAAATGAAATTAAAAAACTAAACGCAGATAATTTTGAACCAAATGTTTATTTTGAAATACTTGCCGATCAGCTGAATAATGACCTTGAAGATGTTGTAACTCTTGAATTCCCGCCAAACCTGTACAATCCAATGAAATATGCACTGGGATCCAAAGGAAAAAGATTCCGCCCAATAATATTGATCTTAGCATGTGAATCGATTAATGGGAAAGTTCATCAGGCTTATAATGCCTCAATTGCGATTGAAATACTGCACAACTTTACTCTGGTACATGATGACATAATGGATAATGACGATCTGAGAAGGGGCCGTCCCACCGTTCATAAAAAATGGAATAAAAATACTGCAATTCTTGCAGGAGACGGTCTAATCGCCCTTGCATACCGATACCTTTTAAGATCTAAATCAAGAAGGCTTAAAAATATAACAAAAATTTTCTCTGAGGCAATAATCAGAATATGTGAAGGTCAATCTCTTGATAAAGATCTTGAAACTGTAGAAATGGTTTCTATTGATGAATATCTTGATATGATAAGCAGAAAAACAGCCATACTGATCTCTGTATCAGCTGAACTTGGAGGGATTTTAGGCGGCGGAGATGAAAAGACAGTTGAAACACTGCATAGTTTTGGATTCGAACTCGGAATGGCTTTCCAGATTCAGGATGATCTCCTCGACCTGACATCAAATGAATCTGAATTGGGAAAGGACTCCGGTAGTGATATAAAAGAAGGAAAAATGACATACCCGCTGATTAAATTGATCGAATTTGCGAAAAGTAAAGACAGAAATTATGTGAAAGATCTTATAAAAAACAAAAATGCCTCGGATTATGATATCATAAATGTTCAGGAATTGCTGGAAAAATATGGAGTTGTAAATCATACAAAGTCGATTATAAATAAGCATATCAACAAAGCCAATACCTGCCTTAAAGGATCATCCGCTATCCTTAAAACAGATCATCTGCTGTACCTGTCCGAAAAAATAAGAGACCGGAAGTATTAACCATTCAACAAATACTAAAATTATAAAAACAACCTTCTGTTTGGGGACAAAATAACCTCCCACAAGGAAAATATTGCCTGCCCGGTCAAGCTGTAAAAATCTCCTGAGATTTATAAGATATTGTTAATATATGGTTTATGTTATGACCAGATTATCTGGCACATACTTTGCCTTTTAATTCACTTAATAATAACTAAAAGGATTAATTATGTGCCGTCATGATCATGTTGAGTACCTTGGGATACAGGAAGGTTATTCAAAAAAACTCTATCTCTATAATTGTACGGAATGCAGAAGCACTATATCTTTAAAATCTCCTGCAGAACTCCGCAAAACAAAAAATAGCCATTCCGGTAGGTTTAAAAAAGCCATTTAAAAAATTCTTATACCGGATCCTCAGATATTTTAAGCAGTGCAATAATGATTTTCATTGCAATTATCGTTTTTTTATCATATATAAAGCAGTTTATTTTAAGGTTTAAACTTCCTCTTTTATTTTCTGGAAAACAATTTAAATGATAATTGCATATTCAGCACTTCTGGGAAGAATAATACTTCTCGGGATAGAACGAATTCTTGTAAAAAAACTCGGTGAAAAATCAGATCCGATCAGCACTTCGATCCTTTTTCTCGGTCTTGCAACTATTTTCCTGCTGCCATTCGCTCTAACCCAGGAGATCAGATACTATCCAAACCTATGGATGACTTTTCTCAGTGGACTGGTTTATGCAGTTGCATTTTACTTCTATGTCAGATCTCTCTCAGAGGGTGAAGCATCGCTTGTTAGCCCGCTTTATAATTATAATGTTTTTTTCCTGATAATCATTTCTAGTTTCTTTCTTGATGAACCGATAACATATTTTAAACTCATTGGAACAGTTCTTCTTGTTTATGGATTGTCGTTTTTAAATAAACAGAGTAATTTTTTGAGATCCGTCAAAGCTGTTCTTTACGATAAGCCATGCAGGATGATGATCCTGTGTTCTATGCTGGTTGCTGTAGGGAGAGTAATAGACGGATTTATTGTAAGAGAAACACCCCCCCTGCTTTATGCTTTTCTGGTCTCAATGGTTCTTTGTTTATATCTTATTTCTTATGCCTTATTTACCGGATCTCTGTCAATAGTAGTGAAAACATTCAAGAGACATCCCCTTCTTTCACTTTCAAGCGGCGCTGTGAATGCCTATTCATACCTTCTGCTGCTGGTAAGTTTTACCTACCTGGAAGTAAGTATTGCAGAACCTGCATCAATGCTTTCCATGATCGTTACCATAATACTTGCAAAGTTTGTCTTTAAAGAGAAAATAATGGACCGGATGCTCGGGGCGGTGATCATGCTTATAGGTGTCTGGCTTCTCTTTATGTAAAATCCTCCGTGAAACTTTTTCCTTCAAAATAGAATATAAAAAATACCGACCGTCAATATACTATATTATAAATACTATTATTACTAAAACAAAATATTTGTCTTGACAATGAATAAATTTATTTTTAATATTATTTGATTAAACATTGTGCCTTGGATGGAAAATGAAGAAGTATTTACTAATCGCTATGCTGTTTGGTTTTATGAGTTGTTATGACTCTGTTACTGAACCAAGCAAAGATATCCAGATCCAACCTGATAAGACTTACAGAAAATTTTTCGCATGACT
Organism: Candidatus Zhuqueibacterota bacterium; assembly: GCA_042564455.1. Lineage (GTDB taxonomy): Bacteria > SM23-31 > SM23-31 > SM23-31 > SM23-31 > JBHPLC01. The sequence continues at coordinate 13,051 of JBHPLC010000048.1, forward strand.
TTCATGCTACCTGGTCACCTGACGGCTCAAAAATAGTCTTCTGTTCGGAAAGAGACGGAAACCAGGAAATATATGTGATGAATTCAAATGGCTCAAATCAGACCAGGCTGACAAATAATCCGGTAAGTGATTATCTTCCAAGATGGTCTCCAGATGGAACAAAAATAACATTTGCGTCAAAAAGGGATGGCAATTATGAAATATTTACAATAAGTCCTTCAGGATCTGATTTACACAGGCTTACTTATGATTATGAGGAAAATATTCATCCATTCTGGTCGCCGGATGGCTCAATGATCACTTTTTCATCTCTCAGGGATGGTAACTGGGAAATCTACAAAATGAACTCTGACGGCTCAAACCAGATAAATCTGACAAACAATCCCGCTGTTGATCAATACGGTTTCTGGTCACCTGATGGGAACTGGATTGTATTCCATTCGGATGAAGGTGGAGATAATGAAATATGTATAATGGATCCAACTGGTCAGACTAAAATACAGCTTACCAATAATCATTATCATGACCACTATCCGTCATGGCCGCCTGTCAATATTTTGACATCTATTAAGAATGAAAATTGATAGGAAAACTGGAATAATTTAGAGATTTGTTTCACGAATAAAAAATGACAGTCAGGGCGGCTGTACAGTCCGGAATAATTTTCCGGACAAAAAAAATCCCCCCGGTATTGGGGGGATTTTTATCTGTACGATATAAATTATATACTATTTATTGATATTATATATATCTATATCCTTATTTGAGCTTCCCAGCAGATGTTCTGCAAAATAATCCGCCTTCATCTTATTGAAATAAGTCCCCATATCTCCAAATGAATGCGCCTTGCCTGGCATGATCATAAAATCGAACCGTTTACCCTCTTTTATCAGAGCTTCAACCATACGCATCGTGTTTGAAGGATGAACATTATTATCATAATCACCATGTACAAGAAGCAGTTTACCTTTCAGGTTCTTTGCCAGCTCGTGATTGGCATCTATGTTGGTTTCCCATTCGATCTCATATTCTTCCTCATCCTGTGCACCTTCCGAATCGCTGTTCCCTCTCGCTTTTTTCTTAACCATCTTTATACCAAAGTAGAATTCACCCCATGTCTGATGGTAGATATTATTATCGTGGTTTCCTGCTGATGATACTGCCACTTTAAAGAAATCGGGATAGACAAGCATTGCGGCTGTAGACATGAATCCACCACCCGAGTGACCATGAATACCAACTTTGTTTATATCAATAAAATCATACCTGTCTGCAAGCTGCTCTATGGCAAATTTCTGATCTTCAAGTCCGTAATCACGTGCATCCCAGTATCCGTAGGTCTGATAAAATTTGCTTCTTCTGGGGCTGCCTCCGCGATTCCCGACTGTTACAACAATGAATCCAAGCTGAGCAAGGGTAGAATTACTGCTTGCCGCAGAAAAACTGAATCTGGGTCCTTCCTGCTGAGGACCGGGATAGACATAGTCAATTATGGGATATTTCTTGTTCGGATCAAAATCAAAAGGTTTGTATATAACACCATAAAGATCCGTAACACCATCGGCGGCTTTGACCGTAAAAGATTCAGGCATCTGCCAGCCAGCTTCTTCAAGACGGGATAAATCCATTGTCTCCAGATCCATTATTTTGTTACCATTTGCATCCCTGACCACAGACTGCGGTATCATATCTGCCGAACTGAAATTATCAACGATGTATTTGTTTGATTCGGAAATACTTATTGAATGTGAGCCGTCATCAGGATCAAGCAAAGTCATCCCCGTTCCGTCAAAGTTGACTCTGAAATGGTGTGTGTGGTACGGATTCGTTCCCGGTACCGCACCAGCTGCGGAGAAATACAACTGTCTTCCGGTGGTGTCTATCTTTACTGATCTTTCGGCAATAAAAGTTCCGGATGTTACCTGGCTCTTAAGAGTGCCGTCAGGCCCGTATAAGTAATAGTGCATCCATCCGTCCCTGTCAGATTTATAAAGAAGATCTTCGCCGTCATTCAAAACGTTTAATGAAATTCTGCTTCGGAAATTGAAATATGGTTCCGACTGCTCGGAAAAAAGTACTGTTACCTCTCCTGTTTCTGTATCAGCAGAACAAAAATCCATATTCTTATGATCTCTTGACGTCCGTGCGAAATACAGCATATTATCATTGCTTGTTGTATAAGTACCGAAAAATGACTGTTCAGGCCATTTATCTGCGTCAAGTCGGACTTTTGTTCGGCTCTCAGCATTAAAGACCCACATCTCGCTTAGGTCCTGGTCTTTTTCTCCCGGGAACGTATATTTATAGGTCCTTAGTGTCGGCCGCGGACGGGCTACAGAATTTATCACCCAGAGGTCTTTTACATTACGCTGATCACTGCGGGTCATGTAAAATTTGTGAGAATCCTTAAACCAGCTTACACTTGCTCTGCGGCGTCTGTTAACTTCTTCCTCATCATCTTCATCATCTCTTCCAGGTCCTGATCCAAATGAATAATCTCTAATACCTTCTGTTGTCAACTGATATTCGGTACTGTCCGGATCATTAGCCCTCATTACATATAGATTAAAATTACGCGAAAAAACTATCAATGTGCTGTCGGGAGAAAAACTTCCCCATGTAATACCGCGTTCCCCTCTTTCTTCTCTCCTTACAGTATCTACAAGAGCAAGCTGCCCTGTTGCTAAAGTATATTCAAATTTTACGCTGTCTATCTGAAATTCAACTGCCTGAAGATCCTTAATGAACTTAAGCGAGGAGACCTGAATATGTTTCGGATCAAAAGGTTTGTAAAGGTGTTTACTCAGGCCGGAAGCAAGTTTACTGTTGTCAAATATTTCAGTTTTGGTCTTTTTTTCGGGATTGACCAGCCAGAAATTTGTACCTGCATCAGTCTTATAACTGTACCAGAAATTATCGGTCTTCTCGATCCAGTTAGCCCGAACGGATGTGTCGTGATACAGTTTCCTTGCATTGCTGCTGCTCCATTTTTCCATGAGTTGGTAGTTTGGAACAACTTTTTCCTTGTCCTGTGCAAAGCCCGAAGATATCGGGATCAAAAAACACACGATCAGCAAAACAGATAAAAACATTCTGCCTGACAGTCTGCCGGAATTGC
>JBHPLC010000049.1:0-15858 GCA_042564455.1 Candidatus Zhuqueibacterota bacterium
AACGGGGTACTGGTATTAATGGCACCATTAGGACGAATTTTCGGAAAAATCTCAACTGATGAGAAAGATCCCGAAAAAGAGTTAATAAGACGTGCTAAGAACGGTGACACACTTGCTTTTGATGAGCTTGTTGTGAAATACCAGAAGCGTGTATTCTTTAACGTAATCCGAATTGTCCTCAATCAAAATGATGCTGATGATGTAGTTCAGGAAACATTTATTAAAGCGTATCAGAATCTGGAAAGTTTTGATGAAAATTACAGGTTTTACACATGGATTTACAGAATTGCAATTAATACTGCTCTAAACCATGTAAATCACAGCAAATATAAAGAGGAATCTTTAGAACAGAAACAGGAAGATGTAAGGTTTGACCCTGCAAACGAATTTGACATTGAAGAAGATTATGATACGATAGAATTAAAGGAACGGATAAAAAAGCTGTTAAAATTCCTCTCACCGGAGATGAGGATTGTTTTTACAATGAGAGTTTACGACCAGATGACATATAAAGAAATATCACAGATTTTAGACATATCGATCGGTACCGTTATGTCGAGACTGAACAGAGCAAGAATAAACCTGAAAAATTCACTTTATAAGATCGGTTTATGAGACTCTGAAACTATGTTTTACAAGTTTTAAAGGTAAATTTGATGGAATTCAATTATTTTTGTGAGAGATTCAGGGATAAACTCCCGCTGTATCTCGACAATGAACTGCCGCTGCAAGAAGCGCAGCTCATTGAGCGTCATCTAAAAAGCTGTATCGGCTGCAGAGTCGAATTGAAAAAATTACACGAAGTCGATAAATTCGGAAAAATGGAAGCTTTCCCCGATCCCGGGAATCTGTTCTTCAACAACCAAAGAAGACAGATACTTAATAAGATCGGCGAGAAGGAACAGCCCGGATATAATATCAAACATCTTGGCAAAAGACGTTTAAGCAGACCGGGATTCTCTTTCGGATCACGTATGGCTATAGGTTTGAGCGCCGCCGCTGTTATAATATTTTCAGTAGTCATTAATTTTGACTCTATTATCAGCCTTACTGATAGAAGCGATTATTTTCCAAATACAAATTTTGTTGACAGGTTAAATGTTATCAACTCCACGGCCAGAAATTATAACGATTTCCCGCAGGACAATCCGGATACTATAATTAATCCGGGGACAATATCAGATGCCGGTATTAATCCTACAGAACCTGTTATTGAACCGGATATTATTGTCGAACCGATCAACGAAGACCTTTCGGAAAGCATACCTCTGAAAGCTGAAGATATCTATGATCTTCCGGGAAACAGAAATATTACTGCTGGTGATGAAAGAATTGAAAATGAAGAAACCAGGTCTCAAATGTCTATTGATGATTTTTCGAGAAATACATTGGGAGATTTACGGACGTCAAGCTTAAATACTAATCCCAATGCCCTTTATAACAGTCAGATGATCAATGAATTTTCTTCGTCATTTCCACAAACATCTTTCTCGGACATGTTCTCCAAGAATTTTAGTAAAGATGAAGAGTTTGACGCATATATATCCACCAAGGAAATACTCATTGGTTTAGACAATCCGATTGAGCAAAAGGTCTGCCTGTTAACTTTTCTGCCGTCTATCAAGGATAAAAAAGTTAAGAATCTTGTTATAAACGACCTGTTCGACATTTATTATAAAATAATCCAGGACAAAGAGATCGGATTATCTCAGAAAAAGGAAGCCCTGAAATTCCTGGAAAAATATGAAGAAGAGATGAAAAATATTTTCGGTGATTCCTATTATTCCAAACAGATTAATTATTTTATTCAGCAGATTATTTTAGCAAGTCATAACAAGGATGTAAAACTAAAATAAAAACCCCTAGTAACCCGTTGCAGAACATAAAAGCCCGCAGTTTGGAGAATCCGCTTTTCCAGACTGCGGTTTATTTTTTGCAAAAATGAACCCTTTACGTTTCGAAATCTTCTTCAATAATGCATAAAATATCTTTAAACTTATACATCAATAATTTTTCATTCCAAAAAAAAAATTGTTGACAAGTTGAAAATGTCTTGATATATTTGTTGTTTAGTTCTTTTTTGCGGCAAAAAGAGCTGAATATCCCTGCTCATATTGGAAAAATCTGACTGCTTCTCATTTCTGAAACGGAAGATAACTGTTTCTGTTGAAAAATATTAATTATTCCATCTAAAATTAAGTGACCAACTAATATTACTATCCAAGGAGAAACGTATGAAGAAACTTACACTTGTTAGTATTCTTCTCGTTTGTATTTTCTCGTCTGTACCTGTATTCGCTCAGACAGCAACATTAAAAGGAACTGTCACGGATATCGATACAGGAGAAAAACTTGCGAAAGCTAACATCATTGTTTATGCTCAGGGGACAACAAATATTGTTACAGGAGGGGCTTCCGATCAAAACGGCGATTATGAGATCACGCGTATCGCTCCCGGTAACTATACGGTAACGGTCTCATATATCGGATATGAACAGAGGACGGCAGATATCACTCTGTCTGCCAACGAGACAAAAATCATTCCGTTTGACCTTATTCCAGGTGCTATCCAGGCCGAACAGATAGTGGTCTCGGCATCCAGAAGATCCGAAAAAGCTATCGAGGCTCCGGCATCAGTGACCGTAGTAGAGAGTGCGCAGATCGAAGCGCGGGAAACACTTACTCCTGTCGAACACCTTATCGGTGTTGCCGCCGTTGATATTTCCAAGACCGGCATTAGCCAGGCAAACATGGTTATCAGGGGATTTAACAATGTTTTCTCCGGCGCCCTTTTATCAATAGTGGACAACAGGATCTCCCGTGTTCCATCCCTAAGATTAAATGCTTACAATTTTATCCCAACCTCAAATCTGGATATTGACAGGATCGAAGTCGTCAGAGGTCCGGGATCAGCGCTCTACGGTCCCAACAGCGCGAACGGGGTTTTCCATATGATCACAAAATCTCCGTTCGGTTCAGAGGGCACTACAGTCAGCGTTTCCGGAGGAGAACGGGGACTGGTTAATTCCGCTGTAAGACACGCCGGAAGCTACAATAACAAATTCGGTTACAAGTTTACGATAAATCATTCAATGGGTGAAGATTTCAAATACCTGGATGGATTCGAGTTAGAAGAACGTGCTCTTGCTATTGCAGATCCCAATAGGGAACCTGGAAAAATTGCTCTCCGTGACTTTGATTTCGAAAGATTCCAGAGTACCGCACAATTGAATTTCAGGATCGATGATGAGACCGAGTTTATTGTCAACGGTGGCTTTAATACTACAAAAAGTATCGAATTAACAGGTCTCGGCGCCGGACAGGCAGATAACTGGTCATATTCATATGTGCAGAGCAGGTTTATGCATAAAAAACTTTTTATGCAGGCATTCGTGAATATGAGTGACGCCGGTGATACGTACCTGCTCAGGGACGGAGCGCCTATTGTCGACAAATCAAAATTCTATGTTTATCAGATCCAGCACAGCTACAATATGGGTGAAAATCAGCTTTTCACCTACGGTGTGGATGCTATCTGGACGCGCCCGGTAACAGAAGGAACGGTGAACGGCAGAAACGAAGACAATGATGATATAAACGAATATGGTGTTTATGTACAGTCCGAAACAGATCTTAACGAAAAACTGAAGTTTGTTGCGGCGGGAAGATACGACACTCATAACCACATGAATGATCCGGTCTTTTCACCGCGTGCAGCTCTTGTGTTCAAACCAAATGCAACAAGTAACTTAAGAGTATCCTTCAACAGGGCATTTTCCACTCCGTCAGCCTTGAACCTTTTTCTTGACCTGAATTCAAGCCCTGCGAGTCTATCACAGCCTTTCAGTGTTCGGGTGAGAGGCGTTCCTAAAGACGGATTTTCGTTCAGAAGGGACACAAACGGTGGCCTGGGAGGATTATATATGCAGCCTCTGTGGATACCCAGCACAGCTTTTATGCCGGCAGATGCAACACTGATGTGGAGTGCCATAGTAGGTGTTCTTGCAGCACAGGGTACCGATATTTCCGCATTTCCGGCCCCTACAGCGGCCCAGGTAAGCACGATGCTGAGAGTATTGAATACTACTACCAAAGGATTTGACGCGGTAACACACGATTATGTGAAGGATATAAATCCGATCGAATCAACAAAGACAAATACGATCGAGGTCGGTTATAACGGCGTACTTAATAAAAAATGGCATATAGGCCTTGATGTATACCACAGCAAGATCAACGATTTTATAGGACCGCTGAGAGTAGAGACACCAAGTGTATTTCTCGATCCGGCAACTTTAGGTGCATACCTATCAAATCCGGCATTTGGCCTGCCTCCCGCAACAGTGGCTGCACTTACCGCGGCTATTGCCGGTATTCCCGTAGGTACGGTCACACCCAACGATGCCCTGGATCCTTCTGATCTGATGCTGACCTATAAGAATTTCGGTGACATCAGCCTGAACGGTCTCGACCTGAGTTTGTCTTTTTATGCCACACCAAAAATAACCGTTACCGGTACATATTCATATGTCAGTAAGGATTTTTTCAAGGAAGAGCCGAGTGATATAGCGCTTAACGCTCCTAAGAATAAAGCCGGTTTAATATTATCCTATAATGACAAAAATCTTGGTTTTAACGCCGGTATGAGGTTCAGGTATGTGGACGGTTTTCCGGTTAACTCCGGTGTATTTGTCGGTGATACGGATGACTTCACGACAGTGGACTTTACCATAGGCAAAGATCTTCCTTTTGCCAACAGTCCCACTTTATCTCTGGTGATCCAGAATGCATTCAACAATGAACATAATGAATTCATCGGAGCACCTAAGATCGGAAGACTTTCCTTTCTTAAACTGACATACGCATTCTAAAAGATTCATATATAAAATAAAAAACCCCTGCTCTTCAGCAGGGGTTTTTTTATGATCTACACAATTTTTTCAGAGTATTATCTTCCCGAGTATTCCCGGCGATCCTGCCCCTGTAACTTTAGGGAGATTTACCGCATTGCCCATAACCGCCTCATTCGCAAACACTGCAAAAGCGATCGCTTCCTTATAATCGGGTGATATCCCGTAATTCTCACTTGATTCAACAGCGACATTCTTTAATCTCGTACTCAATCTTCTGATCAATTCAGAGTTCTTCACACCTCCCCCGCTGACTATTATTCTTTTTAATTCATATTCAGGCTCAATAAAAAGTCCGTAATTCTTTTCGATCGAAGCAGCAGTGAATTCCGTCACCGTGGAGATTATTTCATTACTTGATAATTTCAATTTATTTGATCTTCTTAAGATGGTTTTTATCAAATTATCACCGAATTCTTCCCTGCCTGTTGATTTTGGCGGAGCTTTCTGAATATAGGGATGTTCCATTAAGTCAGACAGCAGTTCTTCATTCGGTTCAGCCTGTTTTGCTGTTTTCCCGTCTTCATCAAACTTTATTTTGAACAGTTTATACATCAGCCTGTCGATCAGCATATTTCCGGGGCCGGTATCAAATGCAAAGACTTTATCCATCGATGCATCGGCAGGTAAGACCGTTATATTTGCAATGCCCCCGATATTCAGAGCGCCCCTGTTCTCGATAGGTGAGCTCAAAGCAAGGTAATCAAAAAATGGAACCAGTGGCGCCCCGCTGCCCCCCAGACTTACGTCCATTACCCTGAAATCACCAACCGTCAGTATACCTGTTTCCGCCCTGATCACAGAAGGTTCGCCGATCTGCAGAGTAGATGAGATACTTTTGTCATACAGTTGCTCTTTTTGCGGATGATGGAACACGGTCTGCCCGTGACTCCCGATAATATCGATGTCACTGTTCTTCAAACCTGCCTTTGCGATCAATATCTTTACTGCTTCGGCAAATATCTTTCCGAATAGAAAATTCAGCTGGCTGACCTTTGAAAGCGGGATCGAATCTTCAGCTATATAATCCAAAACTTCATTCCTGAGATCCTCCGGCAGAGGATAGGTAATACTATCGATAAGCTCGATCCCTGTTTCTTTACCTGAACCGGTGATCCTGACTAAAACAGAATCCACTCCATCCATCGATGTTCCGGACATCAGACCGATACAGTTCTTTACATCTTTTTCAGCTGTTTCCGCAAGTTCTTTCATGGTTAGTCGAATATCCTTGTTTCTCCATGTTTAAACAGATATATTCTACTTTTATCCACTCCCATTTTTTCCGCAGATTCCATTAACACCTTTGGAGGATCATCCAGGGGTTCGTCGGAAAGTTCAAATGTCCCCCAGTGGATCGGAATCATAATATCCGCATTTAATTCCTGAAATACTTTCAAAGCTTCATCAGGGCTTAAATGTACGGGAGACATAAACCATTCCGGTTTATATGATCCTATGGGTAAAGCGGCAATATCAAAGGGACCGGACTTCTCACCGATCTCACTGAATCCGTCAAAATAACCCGAATCCCCGCCATAATAAAATCTGCGTTCTTTTCCCAGGATCACCCAGCTTGCCCATAGAGTGTTATTCCTGTTTTTTAATCCTCTCCCCGAAAAATGCTGAGCAGGGGTGCATATCAGTTCCAGACCTGAGATCTCTGATTTATCCCACCAGTCGAGTTCAGTGTAATTGGTGATCCCATTATCTTCCAGCTGCGATCCCAAACCCAGGGGGATAAAATATTTGGGAGTATTACCTAATTTCTTTATTGTCGGCAGATCAAAATGGTCATAATGGTCATGGGATATTATCACTATGTCAATTTCAGGAAGATCTTTTAATTCCACTCCCGGTTTAACATACCGGGCAGGCCCGATAAATCCGACAGGTGATGCCCGATCGCTCCAGACAGGATCGATCAGAATATTCTGCCTCTCGATCTGGACAAAGAGACTGGAATGACCTATCCACGTAACTGTAAATGATGATTCATTCTCTCTAAGAGACCTGCCGTCATTATCTACAGTCTCAAAATCATACTTATCCGGTTTGTCAGGTTTCTTACCCTTTATCCTGTCAACTACACCCCATTTGAACACTTCTTTGAATCCGTGAGAAACAAAATCGGGTGAAGTATTTCTGAATCCGGTTCTGGTATGATGCTTCTTCCTCATATCGTAAAATTCGTTTTCACTGTTATCCAGGAGAAAGTACACGATTACAGCAGCAGCAAAACCAAATACTGCAATAAGGATCTTTTTTCTCATCTATTTAAAACTGTATCTTTACTAAATTCTGTTTTATTTCGTCCGTCATACTTATACCGGATTTATTTAATGCAAAAATCACCGCGCCTATCACAGGATCAAAGGCTTTTTTAACAATATTCACTTCATCGATCAGTTCCTCAAATACCTTTTTCCTTAGGATCTTATTTTTAAATAATCCCCCGGACAAACACAGATCCACCCGTTCATTTGATCTGTTCATTTTATTTTTGACAGTGTTTACCATTGCAGCGAAGTGTGTTACCGTATGAGCAATTATTATCTGCCCGATCCGGTCGTTCTTTTCATATGCTTTGATAACCAGCGGAGCAAGCCCGGCAATTTCAGTGTTTGAAATTGAACCATCGTAGATTTTTGGAATGATCTCGTCAAATGAGCTTAATGAGAACACTTCGCAGAATTTGTCGAGAAGTATTGTTTCAGGTTTTCTGCCGTCATAACTGTGAAATGCATACCTGATTGCTTCCCTGCCCATATAATAGGCTGATCCCTCATCACCAATCAGAAACCCCCAGCCGCCGCACCTGATAAAATTTCCGTGTTTGTCACGGCCTAAAGCTATTGAACCTGTCCCTGCATTAAGAACGATCCCTTCACCCTCAGGGAAAGCGCCGTTAAATGCAATTTCAATATCCGTGTTTACTGTGGATCTGTCTTTAAATCCTAAATCATCAAGGATCGTCCGGACTTCCGATCGGTCACTTTCACGCCCGACACCGGCGAATCCGCAAACTAGGAATTTAACATCTGAATTTTTTATTCTTTTACCGGAAAGCAGGGAGGAAATATATTTGTCGAGAAGTTTTCTGAACTTTTTTTTCACCCAGAACCTGAAAATTCGAAGAATCGCCGGTAAAAGATGAAATGCAGCTGCCGTCTTCAGAAACGGCAGCAAGTCTTGTATTAGAACCGCCGCCGTCAATCCCGATAAGGCATCTCATATTTATGCCCTTTCAAAGACTAAATACATGAATATTTTTCTCTATCCTCTTTTGAGGAAACATAATATGCCGGAAGGTATTTGAACAAACACTTCACAAAAGAGTGTACATGTTGTGTGGGGATCCTGAAATAGTTGTCTTCTAATCTTTTTATTAACGGTTTGCCGCCGTTCGAAGCTTCACCTTCTTCTGGCGGAATACCCGTTTTATCAAAATTATCCTCTGATGAAGTATCAGTTATCTGATACATAAATTCATCGCTTAAGATCTTTCTGGCTCTTTCAGTGAAACTGAAAAACATACACTGAGACTCGCGCGCTTCATCGATATCAAGATGAGTACATGAACAGAATTTAATATTTTCAAGCATCGAAATTCCTTCTTGTTAGAATATAGACTATGATTTTTCCGTATCCGCTTCAGCAGATGATGTTTTAAATCCGAATTGCTGATCAGGCGTATTTGCCGGCTGTTTGATCTCGCCGAACTGTTTTTCAAACTTTTTTATGTTATCGCCCAAAGCATTATATAAAGATTTAGCATGCTGCGGGGTCATTATCATACGCGCATAGACTTTCGTTTTTGGAACACCCGGAAGTACCCTGGTAAAATCTATAACAAACTCTGCCGGGGAATGAGATATTAATGCAAGGTTGGAATATATTCCTTCCGCTTCCTTTTCTCCGAGTTCGACATTGATCTGATTTGGAGCATTCATTTATATTTCCTCTGAATTAGTTTTCGATTAATTTAGAAATATTTTTAACAAAGTCCAATTTTTTTCTATATTTAATGATCTGAACATTACATTTTATATTAATAGCATTGATTAATTCCAGGAAAAATTGTATAATTAGTGATCATAAAACAAAAATTCCACTAGAATTTCGAACATTCGGAATATGAAAAAGATTATATTTTACACTTCTCTTGTTATTGCTGTATTCACATTATCATCAATAAAGAATAATTCAGTATTTGCCCAGGACCTCAGGAAAAATCGCCTGATATATTCTCCAAAAGTGTTTGATTATTATTCACTGGACTATAATCGTGTGGAAGGACTATTCCTTGGCGGTAAATATTCCTATTCTAATAAAAAACTCCCACAGACCTGGCTGGACATTGAAGCGGGTTACGGATTCAAATCAAAAGATATCGGTTATTCAGCTTCCATTATACATGGATTCAATATGCTTTATTCCACAACCGCGGGAATAAGTATCTTTGATGAGATCAGATCAAATGAAAGTGAGATGGTCAAAAACTATGAAAATACTCTATCGACACTGTTACTCCGAAGAGATTACCGCGATTACTACCGTGTAAAAGGGATCAATGCAGGTTTCTTTCATAAAATCAAGACATATTTCAGTTCGGAATTCAATCTCCGGTTCATTAAATATTCAAGATCAATAAATAATGACCCCTGGAGTATGTTTTTTAAAGAGAGGATATTTCGTGACAATCCCGAAGCTGCCGAAAATGAAGAAATTGTACTGAAATGGACATTAGATTACAGCAACTTAGAGAACGAGTATGTCGAATCAAATTACTGGCGCTTCAAAGCCGACTTTGAAAAGGAACTCAAGAATTTCGATTACACCGGCTTTGATTTTTTAATAAGCAGGACTCAATTATCGTGGGGCAGCCAGACACTTAAGATAAATCTGAACGGACGGTTTAAATTCGGCACGACGGTAGAGCAGCATCTTTTCGACCTCGGGGGAATAGGCACACTGCGGGGATACGGATTCAAAGAATTTACAGGGAATAGGATGCTTTATCTTGAGAGCACTTACTTTTTCGGAGGAGATCTTATGCAGAAATTACCGCTGCATTTCATCCCTTTTTATTCCACTTTCAAGACATCCGTGTTTTTTGAAACCGGTATGACCTGGATTCACGAACCGTTTATTACCGAACCATCATTAACGGGTTATTCAAATCCGAATATCTACGAGAGAGAGACCGGTACAAGGTTTAAGGATATTAAATCAGATATTGGAGTATCTTTATACTTTCTGAACTTTTTTGATGGAACATTCAGGCTTGACACTGCTGTAAGATTAGACGGATATGAAAATCCGGTAAAAACCACTTTCAGGTTGATAAAAACTTTCTGATAACAAAATCCGTATAAGTTTATCGAGAAAAATATGCAGTTATCAACACACAACTATTTTTACATTGATCCGGAAAATGTATCTCGCGACTTTTTTATTATTACAGAAGATGACTTTCATCACGCCGCCCGTGTTTTAAGGCTAATGGCCGGTTCCGTAATAACTGCTGTTGACGGAATAGGCAACGAATATATCGGTGAGATACAGAAGATAGTCCGGAATAAAGAGGCAAAATGCCTGATAGTAAAAAAACGCAGAAAACCGAACGAACCTCTTCTGGATATTACACTTATACAGGCTGTTATTAAAGGTGACCGTTTCGAATCACTCGTTGAAAAAGCAGTGGAACTCGGTGTAAACAGGATAATCCCGGTCCATACAAAAAGATGTGTTGTTACGGCAGATACAAAAAAGATAAACAGGTGGCGAAGGAAAGCCATATCCGCAATGAAACAGTCATGCCGTTCAGTACTGCCTGAAATAACACCTGTATCCGATCTGAATGAAGCACTGGAATTGACATCAAATATTTCCTTGAAGATGATCCTCTCACAGGATGTGGAAAACACTATTTCACAAGTAATCAGGAAATACATGATCGAAAGATCTACGAGGTCAGCCGCAGTATTGATAGGTCCTGAAGGAGACTTTACCGAAGAAGAAACGGCTCAGGCAAAAAAGCAATTTTTCGAACCGGTTTCAATGGGTCAGCGAAGGCTTCGGTCTGAAACAGCCGGGATAGCGGTACTTTCTGCTCTACTCGCTTTCGACGACTGATATAATTGTCTGATTTTGGAATTTTAACCCGATCTGCGAATTAAAAATATTTAGAATATATTCCTAAAAAAACACTTTGATTTTCATCTATCAATTTATATCTTATTATCCTACACATCTGATTTTTCCAACACATACGATAACCGGATTAACTGAGGAGGTTAAATGGAGGATTGCATTTTTTGTAAAATAGCATCCGGAGATATACCTGCTAATATTATATTTCAGGATGATGATTTTGCCATATTTGAAGATATTAATCCAAAAGCTCCCGTTCATTTCCTGGGGATCCCGAAAAAACATATATCATCGGTAAAGGAACTGGAAGCAGAAGATACAAAATTGATCGGTGACCTGATGCATAGAATGAGAAAAGTTGCAGAAGATTACCCTGAATTAAGCAAAGGCTTCAGAATAGTCTCAAATTCCGGCAAAGAAAGCGGACAGACAGTTTTTCATATTCATTTTCACCTGCTCGGCGGAAGAAGAATGGCATGGCCTCCGGGCTAATAGAATTTTTTGATTTTAAATTGTACATTTTAAATAATAGAGCATTTTATGCTCTATTTTATTTTTGAACATATCTGTTTTTACAGCATTAAAATGGACTTATTTAACACAAATACTCAGGACGGCAAGGATAAACAAAATAAAGCCGCTCCCCTTGCTGAAAGGCTCAGGCCAAAGGCTTTTGATGATTTCGTCGGTCAGGATCACCTGGTCGGTGAAGAGGGGATTATAAGGAAACAGATAAGCAGCAGCAGTATTTCATCAATGGTGTTCTGGGGTCCCCCGGGATGCGGGAAAACTACCCTTTCAAGGATCATTGCTTCGGAATCAGGCGCAGATTTTCACCAGGTCAGCGCTGTTACCGCAGGTGTAAAAGATGTCAAAGGCATAATTGAGATCGCTGAGTATAACCTGTCAAAACTGGACAAAAACACTATACTTTTCATCGATGAAATACACCGGTTCAACAAGGCTCAGCAGGATGTGCTTCTCCACAGTGTGGAAGAAGGTATTCTGATCTTAATCGGCGCAACGACTGAAAATCCGTCTTTTGAGGTCATATCCCCCCTTCTTTCACGGTGCAGAATATATAAAATGAATCACCTGAGCAATGAAGAATTGAAAACAATTCTCAAAACAGCTCAGCATAATGATAAAGAAATGAAAGAGCTGAAGCCGGCTCTGAAAAAAGAGGTCGAAGATGCACTGATCCTGCTTTCCGGCGGAGATGCAAGAATTCTTTTGAATTCCTTCGAGGCTGCCGCGCGGATTAAAAAACCGGACAAAAACGGGAAACGTGTAATTGCAACCTCTGATATCGAAAAAGTCCTGCAGAAGAAATCCCTTCTTTACGACAAAAAAGGTGAATATCATTACGACATTATTTCTGCATTTATAAAATCTGTCCGGGGAAGTGATCCCGATGCGGCCGCATACTGGCTTCTGCGAATGCTCGACAGCGGTGAAGATCCGAAATTTATTGCAAGACGGATGATAATCCTTGCATCAGAGGATATTGGCAACGCCGATCCTTCCGCCCTGCCTCTTGCTACCTCAGCTTTTACAGCAGTCACTTATATCGGAATGCCCGAATCGGAATATATCCTCATGCAGACCGCTCTGTATTTAGCTTCCACTGTCAAAAGCAACTCAGCAGCAACAACGATCTCAAAGGTCAGAAAAGCCATTAAGGAAGATCCGGATGCCAGCGTACCGCTCCATATCAGAAATGCCCCGACAGATTATATGGCTTCCGAAGGTTACAGCAAAGGATACAAATATCCTCATGATTTTGACGGCAATTTTACCGTTCAGGATTACCTGCCGTCCGAATTTAAAGACAGGATATTTTATGAACCGGGTGAGAACGGTATCGAAAAGCGGATCAAAGACAGGCTGAAAGATCTCTGGAGCAAAAGAAAAAAGGATTCCCGGACAAAAGATAAAAAGTGATCTGTCCGAAAATCCTCTTTCCTGAAAAATCTATTTAAAAACTACTTGTCTTTTTTAGAAGAAACGTCGGTATTTTCCTTGGTCTTTTCCCCGGATTTCTTCTTAGTTCCATTCGATCCGTTGGAACCATTGGAGCTAGAGCCTTTTTTACCATTTCTTCCGAAAGAACTATTCGAATTCTTATAATCTGTGATATAAAAGCCTGTGCCTTTAAATATCAATCCGGCACCGCCGTTAATAACCCTGTGCACTTTTTCATTGCAAACCGGACAGGTCTCGATCGGATTTTCCTTAATTCCCTGGAATTCCTCAAAATCATGTCCGCAGGAGTCACATTTGTATTCATATGTAGGCATCACTAACCTCAATTATACGCTAAAGCGCCAAATATACTAATAAAACGTTCAATTATCAACTTAAATTATTTAATTTTCAATCAGCTGGAATTTTACTTATCCTGTGTCACATTTTGAATATTTATACAAATTTTGAACCTATCAGGTTCCTTGATTCTTTTTCCGTATTTCCGGCCAATCCGGAATCATTATTTTCACTTTTGAAAAACATTTATTATATTGATTCCTATCACTCATAACTTATAGATGAAACAAATATGAATTTAGATTCAGGTTCGCTCAGTTTAGAACAGAAGATCGGCCAGATGCTGATGTTCGGATTCACCGGTTATGAACCCTCCGGTGAATTCCTTGAACTTTTTAAGAAAAATCATCTCGGCAATATCGTGTTCTTCGCGAGAAACATAAAGAACGCGGAGCACCTCAAGGTTTTGACACAGCAATTTCACTTTAAAACAGACATTCCTCCTTTTCTGGCGATCGATCAGGAAGGCGGAACAGTGATCCGCATCTTCGAGGGAGCAAGCCTACTGCCGGGGAATATGGCAGTCGCTTCAACAGGTGAACCGGAGCTGGTTCGTAAATACGGAGAAATAACCGGACGTGAACTCCGGGCTCTGGGGATAAATATTAATCTTGCCCCGGTACTGGATGTCAATAAACCGGAAAATCCCGGGATAGGTGTCAGGTCGTTAGGCGAGGACCCGGAAACAGTTTCCGGATTCGGTGTTGAAATGATAAAAGGCATGAAATCGGAAGGAATTTTCACCACAGCAAAACATTTTCCCGGTCTCGGTTCGGCGGATTTTGACACTCATCTTGAATTCCCGGTAATAAACAGATCGATGGAGCAGCTTGAATCGGTCGACCTCGTCCCGTTTAAAAATGCCGTTGACTCCGGGATCGATCTTGTCATGACCACACATGCGGGATATCCCGCATTTTCCAAAAGCAGCAAAGTACTGCCTGCTACATTCACGAAAGAGATATTGACCGGTTATTTACGGGATAAGATGAACTTCCAGGGGCTGATAATAACGGACGACCTCGAAATGGGCGCCGCGATGAAAAGCATTGGTTACGCTGATGGACTGATAAAAGCTGTCAATGCAGGAGCTGATATTTTATGTGTATGTAAGGATATAAACCTGCAGAAAGAGGCATTTAGTATCCTGAAGGATGCGGTAGATAATAATATTATCCCGGAATCACGGATCGATGAAAGTATCAAACGGATATTCCGATTTAAGCAGAAACTTATTTCAAACAGAGACAATTTTTTTGCTGAGAACATAAACAACCTTGTTCATGAACATGCCCCGGCAGTGAAAAAAATTATCCGGAAATCTGTACAGGTATATGATCCGGAAGGGATTCTTCCTTTACAGAGTGATAATGATACAGAATACCTGATTCTTTATCCAAAACTCAGGGAGTTCTCACCTGTGGAGGAACAGCAGCCTCTTTACGGCCGTATCGAAAAACTCATTGAGTCTGAATTAAGCAGTAAGATCAATTGTGAATTTTTGCAGTACAATTTGACACCCAACGAAGAAACTACCTCCGAAATAAAACAGAAGACTGAAAATTATAACAAAATAATTTTGTTCAGCTTTAATGCTCATCTTGAAAGCGGGCAGAAATCACTGATAACGGATCTTTCAGAAAGAACCGAACGGTTCATCCTGTTCATGCTTCGTAATCCGTATGACAGGTTCGTATCAAATAGGATCACTGCGTCAGTTGCGGTCTTCGCCCCCCTTGAAGGAACCGTAAAAGCTGGAATAGACAGGCTTTTCTGAATCCGGAAATCTTCGGCAAAGCATTTTGCTTTTTTATAAAAACACACCTTAACAAAATTTGGGAATTTATATTATTTTTGCGGCAAAACGTTACCATTCTTAGAGTAAAACAGCTTGACTTTTTCCTATAATTTTGTTATTCTTAGACTTCGTTTTGGCAGGCATGGAGAGGTGGCCGAGCTGGCTTAAGGCGCTCGCCTGCTAAGCGAGTGTGGGGCTTTCTCGCCTTCGCCCTTCAGGCAGAAGGCGGACGAATCCCTTTTACTTTCCTCAGACTTGTTCCCAATTAAAAATCCATATATAATCAGAAGATTTTTCCTTTTAAGGCATATATTTTATGGCTTGTATATATGTTCTATATTCCAAAAGCTTTCACAAGTTTTACACTGGTGCTACAAGAGATTTAGATAAAAGACTGAAGATCCACAATACCGGAAAAGTTAAAAGTACAAGATCTTTCAGACCGTGGAAAATGATCTATTCAGAAGAATTTGAAACGTATTCTGAGGCAATGAAACGAGAAAAGTACCTGAAATCCGCAGCCGGAAGAAAATGGCTGAAGGAAAAGGTTAATTTTAAGTAACCACACATTAATAATGAAGCCAAAACAGCTTGACTTTTTCCTATAATTTTGTTATTCTTAGACTTCGTTTTGGCAGGCATGGAGAGGTGGCCGAGCTGGCTTAAGGC
>JBHPLC010000005.1:0-74774 GCA_042564455.1 Candidatus Zhuqueibacterota bacterium
AATATCAACGTCCTTGCTGCAGCCGGTGATCATGAAAGCTGCGATGATCAAGATTACAAATCCTACAACAGCGAATTTTAATCTCGTAATGTTCTTCATTGCGTATCCTTCTTCTATATAATTATGGCAAAATATATTATCTAAGTTTACAGTTCAGGCCGAATTTTCAAAATTTAACAGATAAAATCAAATATGCAAGAGTTTTATAGATTATGATATTTTATGCTACTATAAACAATTTTAAATTCTGGGGAGATAGTATCAATAAAGTATGTTGAGGGTTCCAGAAAATTCTCCTTTTCCGGTAGGATTCGAGTCTAAATCAAGAACGTATATTTGTATGTAGCGATGACGAATTTACAGATTCCCTTAAAAAGTATCGTTAAACTTGCACAATTCTGCTATTTTCAGATTACATTTAGTATCCAATCCAGCGCAGCCTCGGAAACTGCAGCCGGAACCTCGTGGCCGCCTTCGAACTCATTGTAGGTCACCTCATAACCTGCTGCACGAAGATCAGGAACAATGCTCAATCTGCTGTAAATCACAGGCAGTATATTATCCAAAGTACCGTGTGAGATATAAATTTTAGGTTTGCCTACAAAAGCATTAGTCTGCAGATAAAATCCTGGAGAGTATGCAACAATATGACTGAACAGGTCTCCATTTATAAGCCCGAGTGATAACGCGTACGAAGCACCGTCCGAAAAACCTCCTAACACCAGCCGCGTAGGATCAATACGACAGCGTTCAAACGTGTGCTGCAGTGCCCGATCCAAAAAATTGACATCCGGTCCGTAACTGCCAAGAACAAGATCCCAAGTGTATGAACGCGACTCCGGAACCAGAAGGATCATACCTCTTGCTTCCATACGAGCGTGATAACTCTCCCAGTCGCTGCTTGATCCACCGGCACCGTGGAGAGCCACAAAGAGTGGTGCAGCAGTATCCGGAGAGTAACTCTCCGGTACGTAAAGGATCCCGTCCCGACTATTCTCAAGACCGAGCCGGCTGAGCCCGATTGTGGGTGATAAGCTCGGTAATTCCGGTCTTGCGGTAAGTTTTGGGCTGTAGACTGGTGCGGTTGTTGGTGTGGAATCATTACAGCTCATTAAAATCGGTGCAGCTAACGCACCCATGCTGCACTTTAGGAAGCTGCGTCTGTTGATATCTGACAGGCGTTGGATGTGCGTCCATCGACCAACACCTTTATTCAAAATGATTGTATTTTTTCGATTTGCCATGATTTATTTTGATTAATAGATTCTCTGGTTCAGAATCTCCGTTTCATCATTCAGATGGCAAAAAATCAGCATATTATTCTAAATATACTCAAATACAATTTCTAATAAGTTCAACTTTTTAATTACTTCAGAATCAGAGTCCTGACGAAATTCAAATACCAACCTCTCTCTTATGGAATTATCTTAAACAAACTGCCTAATAACTTTTGGGAGTTAATTATCCTAATTGCTCTGAACCGCCACAAATACAGGAAAGCACTTCACTCGCTATTTTACAACCACACACTTCATCTGTTTCTGGTCTCGAATCAGAAGCTTTCCATCTGACAGCGCCAGCGGTGCCCAGCATACATCGGTATCGAGCAGTTTGGCTTTTGCCAATTGTTTGAATCCTTCAGGATCCGGCTCGATAAGATACAGGAAACCTTCGTTGCCGTCGACAGCAAGAAAAAGTCCATCAACAAGTATAAAACCACCCTTATCAAACAGGGGCAAACGCTTTGTTTTCCACTTCACATTGCCATCAAGATCCATGCAAACCATTCCTTCCCTGGTTTCATTAGTGCTGGTGTTACCATATAGATGTCCATCGTAAAGAATGGCGGGATGAACATGTGTACCGAAATCTCTATAACCAACTTTGTAGAGTTCATTAACGACAAAGGCACCACCCTCTTTTTCCACTCTTATCATTACCGAACCGGCTCTATAGCCTCCGGTTATAAAGATTCTTCCATCACCAATTTCTGTTACATTCGGAATAGGAATACTGCAATCCCAGCCATTATAGGACCAAAGGATTTTTCCGGTTCCAATCTCCATTCCCACGACCGGGCCATTAGCTGTAACCATGGCAAGCTGGTCATCACCTTCGATATTTATAAGTTTTGGAGAAACATAACCTACTTCACCCGGAAGTGCCGGCGAAGTCCAACGGATATCGCCTGTAATTTTGTCATATGCTACAACTCCTGCTTCATTTGTTTGCGATGCCAATATCAGCATATCCTCATAAATCAACGGATTCTGGGTAATTGCCCACCTCGGTATTTCCCCTCCGCCGAAATCTGTCCATACATTTTTTTCCCAAACAACTTTGTGGGTATTTTTATCAATACAGTGAACATGACCAAAAGCGCCACAGGTATAGATATAGTCTCCTTCAATAGTAGGTACAGACCGGGAACCGTTACGGTCAAATTCTCCTGGTGCATCATAAGCAAATGTCCATAACTCATCCCCTGTAATTAAGTCGATGCAGCGAAGTACGTCCTGTTCACTGCTCACTCTATCAAGAACATATACCTTACCATCGCTCACTGCCGCTCCGCCAAAACCCTCGCCAAGCGGAAAAGTCCATAATACTTCAGGTCCATCATCGGGCCATGAACGTTTTATTCCCGTTTCCGTTGAAATTCCGTTCCGGTTTGGTCCAAGATATTGCGGCCAATCGGCAGCCAGACTAACGCAGCACACCATCAAAACGAGTATTATTACCAGTGCTCGATTTTTTTTCAACATTATTACCTCCAATGTAAATACATAAATTGATTAATGTAATGTAATATTAAACATTGTAAAAATCAAATTACTATTTATTTATTGATTCACTGACTTTGGTTAATCACGAATTATTTAAAAGACGAACAAACTTGAATAAAGATATCTTATTCTTTCAAAGATTTAATAATCTGAAGATATAGCTAAATTTAGTTTCAATTTGTTAAATGTCAATAAAAAAGCGAAATCACATTTGTTGTAAATTCGCTTCTCCATTAGGTTTATGTCTTGTGGGCTCTGTCCCGCATCTTGCGGGACAACCCGCAGATCTGTCCCCAAAATGTAAAAACGGGAACTCACACTGAAACATGTAGTTCCCATTCGCTTTACTCGTGGGCCCTGGAGGACTCGAACCTCCGACCCACTGATTATGAGTTGGTAGGTTTTTGTAGTAATATTGTGATTCTAAATAACTGATATCATTAAACTTACAGCATGGTCGTCGTAATTATTTAGAACTGTTTTCCTTTACACCATTGAGCACGAATTCACACCGTTTCACACCAAAATTGGCGAGAATTGGCAAGGTGGTGGTTTTTTTTACAACATAAAGGAATGCCTTTAAAAACAAATAAAATAATCTTGCCAATTTGGCCTTAGAAGTATTTTATAATACATTTATGAGCCGCTAATATATATAAATTTTGTTAATCTCCGTCAATTTATATCAATGGATTAATTCAGATTTAAAAAAACATTTACTAACTGTCTCTTAACTTTTGAGTAGTTATTTGTCCGAATTGATCTGAACTGCTGCAAGAGGCACCAGAATCCGGGAAAGATGGAAAGAAAAAAAGACTTGATTAATCTATATATATCTCTTAATTTCTTATTCAATCACTTCAACTTATAATTTTAAAATAAACTCATTTTGTCTTAATTTATCAATAAATTATCTGAGATTTAATTATTCCATTTAATTTAGAGGAAAGATAATGAAAAGGAGAGAGTTTTTCGGGAAAGCAGGGTGTGGCCTTGCCGGTGTCTTTGCAACCGATCTGAGTTTAATGCCATCCGATAAAAGTGAAATGGCCAAACCTGAACACCAGAATATCCTTACAAGGAAGAATTCAGATACTGAAGAAGTATCCTTTGGAAAACCAATTGATATTGAATCGGTCAGAAAAGATTTTCCGCCACTTCAGAAATTCGGTGCCTATCTGGATACTGCCTTTGTGGGTCTCATGCCCCGTCAGATCAAGGAAGCTCATACAGCATTCCTTGAAGAGCGGCTGGAGTTTGGTCCCTTCCCAACTGATCGGTCTATCCTTGGCCACTGGATGAGCAGAACAGAGGAAGTTAGAGTAAAACTATCAGATTTTCTCGGTGCTCAGCCGAATGAAATAGCATTTACCTACTGCACAGGCTGCGGATCTAATATCGCATTAAACGGAATAGACTGGAAGAAAGGGGATAATGCTGTCATAGACGATCTCCAGTATCCGACTGATTTTCATGTGCTGAACGCTCTCAAGAAAAAGGGTGTAGAGATAAGGATCGCCCGGAACACAGGTGGTGCTGTTCCTCTGGAAAAATTTGAAGCCCTGACCGACAGCCGAACACGAGTATTTGTTGTAAGCCATGTCAGTTACTTAAACGGTTACAGACACGATCTTAAGAAACTTGCCGAAATCATCCATGCCCGAAAAGGTTATCTTATAGTCGACAGTGCTCAGGCCATTGGTGGATTCAGGATCAATGTAAAGGAAGAAGATGTTGATTTCATGTCCGGTATTCCGTATAAATGGCTAAATGGACCCAATGGTGTCGGATTCCTATATGTTAATGGGAAACATATTCCAGAATTCATGCCTGACAGGCTGGGCTGGGCAAGTACAAATGATTTCAAATCTCTGAATACGATGGAGAGCAATCCACTTCCGGAGAATGCACGGCGGTATGAATACGGCACTCTCAGCTTCGAGGGAATATATGCGCTGGATGCGGCGCTTGATTATATCAACAGGATCGGTATTGAGACGGTAGAACAACAAAACCTTAAGTTGATACGCCTGCTTCGTGAAGAACTTCGTAAAATGAAAGTTGACTTTTTTACGCCGGAGAATAACGAAGCACCTATATTATCATTCTTTATTGAAGACTATAGAAAAATTGGTAGAGAACTAAAAGAGAAAGGTGTCTATATTACGGCTCGACGCTGGGGCAAAGCGCAGGCGCGAGTATCCCCGCATTTTTATAACAATGAGGATGATATCCATCTGTTTATTGACACTCTCTCTGAAGTCATGAAATAAATGCAGACATTCTGATCTAACAAATTTTGTATAGTTTTGATTGTTTCTTTCCGAAAAGCAGTAAACTACAGCTCATTCTGAGCACAGATTGGCGAGAATTGGCAAGGTAACAAAATTAAAAACAAATAAAATAATCTTGCCAAATTGTAGCGGTTCAGAATAATGCTAACCCATAGCTACCATTTTCCAGCTGCCGTCAGCCTGTTTCTTCCAGACTTCAACAAATCCACCTCTAGAATGAACCTCTGTCTGTTCTTCATTAATCCTGACATTGTCAAATTTGCCGAAAGTATATGCAAGATCTCCGGAGCCTGATACTTCTACTTTTTCGACCTTCCAGTCCCATTTCCGCTCTTGTTCGAACCATGTTTCACAGAGCTCTCTCATTCTCTCTTTATCTCTTAGGCCTGTTGTACCGGATACAGCCTGTTTGAAATCATCTGAAAAAAAGGACATAACGAGTTCAATATCCTTATCATTACACGCTTTTAAATACGCGGTATCAGCCGCAAGAACCGCTGCTTTCTCAGCTTCAATGTCAACACTCTGACCGCAGCCGGTGATCAAAAAAGTTGCGATGATCATCAGTAATACAATTGTTTTTCTCATGTTACTTTCCTCAATTTATGAAAAATTTACGCTGTTCTCACTCCTCAAAGTTCTCCCACTCGTGTTTAACGCTACCAGGCGTTGCTACTTTTTATTTTTCTATCAATGTATAGATTGCCTCTGCGAACTTGCTGCCAAGATCGATATATCCCTCTGTGTCATAATGGTATGTATCAGAATATTCGTAATTATCGGTTGATGTGACTAGAACCGCATTACCGTCTTGCCGCACGAATTCTGCCTGTGCCTCCCTGATAATATCTCCGAAATCCCAGACTTTTCCATCCTCAACGTTACCTGAATCCGTAATCCTTCCTATTGCTACGGGAAGGTCATCTGTTTCGAATGCTTTCCTGACCTGTTCCATCAGCCGGTTCAGGTTATCATCATACCTCTGCGCTATCTCACTTGAATAGGCCCCATCACACTCACCTTGCATCCACAGAATGCCGGCTGATACAAGCTTATCGGTTTTCCCGTCGCCGTCAATATCCTTAAAGGAAAGGGCGTTTTTCACCGTAGCAAGAAAATGATCGAACTGATTTATACTGTTCCCGGACGTATAATCAGGTTCCCAACAACCAAATCTTCCGGCAGCGGCAGAATCGATCGAAGTGCCTCCCCGGGAATACTTTATAATAGCGATCTTCGAATCCGGATCCATATCAAGCATGCTGTGTGCAAAGGTCAATTCAAGCCCGAACCTTCCGGAATAATTGTTTGTAACACCGTCCGACGTAAAACCGACACCGTGCCCCGGCTGAAGTTTTGCCCAGATGCCCCTGCCGTCAACATCAACAGTATCGGGAGAGGTATTGCCATGAAAAATCATAGCTCCGTCCACTTTATTATTTAGCTCAACAGGCAGCTCATTTACATAACCATAACCGTCCATATTAGACTGGCCGCCCAGGAAATAAAGGCGATATACTGTACCCTCAGGTTCCTTTTGACAATGAAACAGGGAAACAGCAAGTATAAGTAAAATAGAAATTACAGGTTTTAGTTTCATAGGTAATTCCTCAGGTATTATTTAATACATTTTAGTGCTACTTAACACGGTTAAACTGTAAAATTATCTCATTCGTGCTTTACTCTCTCCATGATCCCGCAGAGCGGGATTGAACCGCTCCTCACCACAAATTTTTTGTTTTCACTTAATTTATGATACATTCTCTTTCAATAATCTTTCCACTTCATCCTTTTGAGTCGGACGTACAGGAAAAGACACGGTCTGAAATATAGGTAAACGTCTTTTTAATTTTAACGACAGAATATTTTCCTTTTTGCCTTCCCATTTGTATGATTTGATCTTTTCAAAAAGCACAAAAAAACCTGCGCTTGTGATTCCTTTTTTACTGATTTTTGAACCCTTTAATCCAATAATCAGAAAGCATACTCCAAAAGATAGAACACAAATAAATCCAATTATCCCGTCAAAATCAGGTTTATTCATTATGGTGTTATCAATTAGGTCAATCGTACCGCTAATTATAAATAATATTCCTATAAATATGTTTAATTTGTCATATCTTAATTTTCCGAGGTTCAGTAGCACATCACCTGCCCGCCTTTTACGCCGATATCTCAAAATATAGATAACCCATATAAAGATCGTACAAAGAAAAAACCAAACCGTAACTGGCCGCAATCCCCAGAATTCAGGAAGAATTTTCTTAAACCCAAAATATATAAGCCCGATTGTCCCTAAACAAATTACTATGCCTATCAAGCCTATTAAAGCTCTCTTAACATAAAACCAAGTATAATTACTCAAATTCTTCTCCTGTAATGTTTAATCTAACTGCCCCCAAGCTGCTCTTTCCTTGCCAATATGAAGAACACCATATAATATGGCAAGAAGTATCAATTCAATAATTATCACAAATATTTCATATCCTATTATTATTTCAACAATAATATCAAAAACTATAACAAAACATAATCCGTAGAAACCCCACTTTTGCCATCTGAATAATGCAATCGCACAGATAAAATTAATATAACCCAATATTGCATGAAGAGGGAAAAACCAAGCAGGCGTATATTCTGGATATGTGCTTTTTATGGCATCAGAAGGATACAGATAAAATAGAGTTCGACCTGATCCTTCGAAAATTATTAGAACCAACAATACAGTAAGACACCAATGTCTTTGTTTTTCTTCCAAAGTGTATACTCCAGTATTTATGAATAACGAATCATTTCAATATTACTAATTCAACTCAATTTTGTCTTTTTCTTCGCCTTGAAGTCCATCCAAATGGCAATAATAAATATTAGTATAGGCGAATAAAACAATACCAAATAAAATCCTCTGAATATACCAGTGAGTGTGTCAAAATAATTATTCAGATTTATAATTGATACTAATCCCATAGTAAACGCATAGAATCCCAGGAATAATATAGAACGCATTCTGAATATCCGCTGTTCTCTTTTGCATTTATGGTACTCAAAAAAAGCAATAAGAATCATTTGTATGCTGATAAAAATCATTGCTATGTCAAAAAAAATGTCTTCGTTGTACCGATAAAACAGCACAATACAGATAAATACTATAAATGCTACCAATATTTGCAATACCTTTTCTACACTCATTAAATACTCCTAAAGATTATTCCGTTTTACTTGAAACCTGCTTCTCCAGAGCCTGCAGCCGTTCTACTAATTCAAGATTTAATTTCCGTTGGTTCGCAAGGTGAAAACCACTATAATAAGAACCGCCAATATAAAAACAAAACACCATAGTCATCGCCAAAATTAGTTCATTAGAATCTACTATCATTGTGATTGTAAATAAAATTAAGCCAACTATCATAAACAATATAGTTCCTATAATGTAAATATCTGGTCTTGACTTCAGTATTTTGTCTCTCTGCTCTAATATTTCATCGAATATATCACTCATCACTATTCTCCTGTATAAAAGCTATGGTTATGCTTGAGTTTGATATGAACAACGAATCATTTCTTACTTCCTCATTTCCCGAACACAGCGGAATCCGATATTGAAGTTCACACTGCTTGGGTCATGGCCGCCATACCGGTACGTGCTCCGAAGTTCTGAACTGTAGTCAGCCCAGCCCCCACCACGTGGGAAACGACTTGAACCGTCATTAGGTCCTAAAGGATTTGTGACCGTACCTTGATCGTAGCACTCCTGGTAATAATACCTACCATACCAGTCCGAACACCACTCATAGACGTTACCATGCATGTCGTACAGCCCCCAATCGTTTGGGAGTTTCTGACCAACCGGGTGCGTTTTCTTCCCGGAATTATCTAGATACCAAGCGTAATCTCCCAAGCGTGAATCATCATCCCCGTAACAGTACTCGGTCGTGCTCCCAGCACGGCAAGCATACTCCCACTCAGCTTCGGTCGGTAAACGGTAGGTATTTCCAGTTAATTCTGAAAGCTTTTCTAGATATTCCTGAACATCATTCCATGAAACACTTTCTACGGGATGATCATCGTAACCAAGAAAACCGAGTAATGACACAAAGCTCTTAAAATTCGAGGGATTATTCCCCATCACAGACTTCCACTCCATCTGAGTAACTTCGTATTTGCCAATGTAAAACGAGTCGAGCTGAACCTTATGAGCAGTGTACTCAAAATTCTTTCCATTATCTTCACCCATCATGAAATCCCCTGCAGGAATTAAGACCATTTCTGGGATTATGGCTTCGATTGATGATTCACCGCACTGCAGAAACATCATAACACAGATAAGTGCGACTGATACAATTCTAATACTCATCTCTATATCCCATAATTTATATAAACAACGAATCACTTTATACCATTTAGAAATCTCTCACCATAAAGTTTCAAGATCCAGCAGCTGGAGATCAAACAGTCAAATAGTCTATTTATCCCTGACGCAGCGAACAGAAAACCCGTTCTTCTTATACATGCTGCTCCGGGAGATGCCTGCGCTGCTAGAGATCAGGCGACGGCCCCACGCACCGTCGCTACTGGACTCCGATGAGGACCAGAAGTCGGCGCATTGACCCATATTGCCGAAACTGCCATTGGTGGCGTCCCGACTCCCGCCGTGCAACGCGGAAAAGCCGCTTTTGTTTGTAGTTCCAGTATTAGGAGTGAGCCAGTGAGCCGTTCCGGTCTCTTTTAGTTTGCCACCTTCATTAGTACCGCGCCCACCAGTATCATCCGCCTCTGACTGACTCATTCCCAGATACATCTCCAACTCCTTCCAGTCATCGTCTGTCGGTACATGCCAGCCCTCAGGAGCTAAATCCCTGCTGTCGACTACCGCAAACCAGTTGTAAAGAAAACCGTACGTGTCCGCATTACTCTCAGTATTCTCGTATACGCAATAGGCACCGCTTGAAAGGCTTGTCCAAGCAGAAACCTCCCTTACATTCGGGATCGCATCCCCGTTGCGGTATTTGGTCACTTTCAGGTTAGTGACCATCCACTCCTGATTACCGATTATTATTGTTTCATATACATTACCATCTATATCGGTTACTGTTCCGGTTGTTTGTTCCTCTGTGGTTTCCTTAGATTCATTATCTATCTTCTTTTCATCGTATACATATCTCTGACTGCAAGTAGTTAGCAATAAAAAGACTATTATGAATAGAGAAAAAAGGTATAAACGTCTATGCAGAAATACTGAATATTTGAGTTTCTTCATTTTTTCCACTTTTGTATACTCCGCTTTGTACACCGCGCCCATACTACCTTCACCAAGCTTCTCTTTAATCTTATAATGAGATTATTTTCACCGATCTTTAGAAACCTCTTGAAAGGAAAGTTTTTCATGAAAAATGTCACAAAAGAGATTATAAAACCATCATTAAGGGGGATGCCCGGGATCTTATTTCAACTCAATGGGGCTGAAAAGTTCTCCCATTCGTGCTTGACACGTTCCTTAAGCATCCAATTTATTATCGCTGCTGCTATTTATCAGATCCTCTATAACCGGGGATCCTTCCATCGGCCGGATATTTAGAACGTGAACATTAAACCCATCTGAAAAAGCAATAAATCTGTATGTGACTTAATGTAATTAAAAGTTATTTCTTCGGTAGTTTGGTTTATCGAAGTATCTTTTACATATTCAGCTTTACCGCCCCATAAATATCGTACATGTAGTTCAATATAAACAGGATTCCCTTTTCCTTTTTTAACAATATTTATTCTGGTACCGCATCCGATCCCGTGACCAAAAGTACTATCAGAAAAATCTTCTACTGATGTGGATGATATTCTATCATATTCTACAGGACTCGTAATACCATATAAGACTGATGAAGTACTTCTTGATAATTTGATCACTCCAATTAAACCCTCAGCAAACGGCTGGAATATTCCTGTTCTTTTCTGTGTCCTGACAACAAAATGAAACATTTTAATAGAGTTCTTCTTATTTGTTTCAGTTACATAGGGGGGATAATGTTCTCTTGATTCTTCAAGATTATTTGATATTAATCCTCCCTCAACACCAAAAAAAAGATAGGAATTCCCCGGACAATATCCGCCAAAAACTGAAAAACCAAATCCTGTGTCATTAAAATTTCTACGATATTCTCCTTGAGGTGTACCGAGTGTAAATTTAATTGCTGCATTAAATTTCGATTGTGCATATGATGCAGTATCATTTATCGATATAAGTATTAATACTAAGAGAACAATTCCCCATACAGAGGGATAAGCTGACCTTGAATTCATACTGTTCTCCTTATTAGATAATAATTTAATCAATATTCTGCTCAATCCATTTTCTCTAAAGAAGCTCTATATTTCTACTCTTTGAATATGAACTGCTAATCAATTCTTACCTTTAATAAAGACATTCAAACCGCCGCTTTTGCCAAACCATATATTACCGACCGGATCAACAGAAATTTATATATTTAAATTCAGATTTTTTCCTGCTATTTTAAAAGATTATAGTATCCATTTTATAATCGAATCAATCACAGTTATCAAGAACGCGGCAATAAATGTTGTCCTAAGGCTTTCAATTTCAAAATCCTCTATAAGCTTATCTGTAATCCAGAGCATAAACGCATTGATTACAAACTTGAACAATCCAAATGTTATGAACATAAACGGGAAAGTCAGCAACATTAACAACCAGCCAAAAACGAAGTTTATTACACTGTAAACAAGCGCAACGATAATAGCTGTGAGATAATTTTTCAGCCGAATACCCGGTAGAAATTTTGCTACGATAAAGATTACGATACTAAGTATACCAACATTCCAGACAAATGACATCATAATACTCTCCGAATTAATTTTTATAAAGTGATTATAATCTGTTTTACAGGTAATATTAAATACAGAATCATATCTGTATTGACTGATTCACTTTACCAATTCTTACAAAAAATGGCATGAAATTACAGGGATTATGAAATGGTTAAAATAGTGAGAAAAATGGCAGTAGCCATGCGTAAGATGCTAAATAACAATAGTTGGAGCAATCCTGTTTTTCAGGGACTATCCATTAACCCCTATTCATGATTGAAAATTTGGTGCCGAGAAGTGCTTTTGTATGACTATTGGGCAAATATTACCATTCTTTATAATTAATAGCTGCATGATAAAGTAATTCCGAATACAAAATGATCCGCATCAATGGCGATTATGTCTTTTACGTAGTTGCGTAAATCACTACAGACCATCGAATAAAACTTAGCCTCCGGTTTGAGAGTAACATTGTTCCCGACAGCAATAGGAGTACTTATACCGACAGAGAAATCGCCCATAGTACTCTTAGTATAACCCCAGTAATATAAATCGCTATGTTTTTTTGTTCCCCATCCAAGAGCGCTTGAAATATCAATACTTGTAGTGCCCGCCGGGATACTGGCTTCATATCCGGCAGAGACGTATAATCCTTTATAATCACCGACTCCCTGGAAAAGACCAAGCGAAGCACCGCCAGTATAATCTGATACCAGAATAACGTACAATTCGTTATAGTCGTCAAATTGTGTGTGAGGAAATGTAAACCTTGAATAGCCCGCTGTACATGAATATCCTGAGAGAGCAGTTGTGTAATCTATAAAAAAATCAACTTCATTAAATTCATTCTTGAGACCATTCACATCATCCAAGTCCATATTACTCCAAACTGCAGCGCTCAGATTTCCGGTAGCTACTATAAGAGTCGGTTGTATTACAGGGCCATCCGTCAAAGGCATTCCCCTCAATATGTATTTATTCAGGACAGGCACATCAAAGGAAACACTCAAACCAGGTGGGCCGGATTCCTGCGCTGATGCAAAATTTACCGTACAAATCATAATTAAAACCAAAAGCATTCCTGTACTGATTACGTATTTACTCATAATACCTCCAAAATTAAATTGAACATCATCACATTTTTTAAATCCTATAGAAAATTCAGGATTTTTTAATTAAAACGGGTGATATCAGTATTCTGAAAAAGGATATTCTCTCTTCTGCTTTTTTCAAAAGCAATTCATCCAATTCACCCGCATCAAAATAAATACCTTTACAATTACTGCACTTATCAACTTCAATCTTCTCAATTATTTTTATTTCCATATCATGGCCGCACTTTGGGCATTTCATCCAATGCAATTCTATTAATTTGCTTTTACCTTCCTTTTCTTGTCTTAAGCGTTCTTGTTCCTTTTTTTGATTTGCTCGATCCATTGCAGTGCGAATTAATTGACTTTCGTTTTTATTGAACCATGCATCGATGTTTTTTCCGATTACTTGACTAACCTCTTTATCTTGTGCCATAGATTTTACCTCACAGTTTTAGTGATATTGAAAACAACTATAAAAACTTCAATAATACTCAGTTCGATATTAATTTAAGCAATCTGTATGACTATAATCGATGGAATATCTGGATAATTCACATTCATTGTGTTGAATTTTCATTGATTTTATTTATCAGACTCCGTTTTATACATCATTTTTTATTGACAATCTGTGTCTAAGATTGAATTCACTCACATGCTGTAAATTAGTCGGGTCAAGACCTTCTAATCTGATCCTGGCTAATAACTCATTAAATTCGGGGGTATGTTTAAATGTTAACGGCCTCGGGCTTGCGCCAACAATTGAAGTATCAAAAAGTATCTTTGCTCCCTCACCTATTCCCCGGTCGGTAGTATAATATTGTGAAAGAACAATAATCCTTGTACCAAGATATAATGCTTCTTCAAGATCGTGTGTAACAAAGAATACTGTCATATCGGAATTGTCCCATATTTCAAGTATAAACGCCTGCATAGTAGACCTCGTTCCTTCATCAAGAGCTCCAAACGGTTCATCCATGAACAGTACGGAAGGATTCATTATCAACGCCTGTGCAATAGCAGCTCTCTGCTGCATACCGCCGGAAAGTTCATAAGGATATTTTCGCGCTGAATCGGCAAGTCCGACCCGCTCCAGAAAGTGCATTGCTTTTTCCCTGAATTTTTTCTTCTTCTTCCGAACACTGAAAGGATTAATAAATCGGCCTATTAATTGGAAATCTTCAAGTTCGGGACCAAATGCAACGTTATCTACTACGCTTAGGTGTGGAAACAAGGAATATTTTTGGAACACTACGCCTCTATCCCTATCAGGGCCGGTAACCTTCTTACCATGAACCCACAGCTCTCCGCTTGTCGGTTCTTCAGAACCTAAAAGCAACCGAAAGAGGGTTGTTTTACCGCATCCCGTTGGACCGACAATTGTCAAGAAAGTTGATTCACTAACTTGCAAATCAATTCCATTGAGAACAGTTCTTTCTTTTCCGGTAATTCTTGACGGATAGCTTTTATAAACATTTTTAACATCGATTATGACGGGCTTACCCGGTTCCTTTTTTACTTTTTCAGTATTATTTTTTCCGGAGTCTTTGCTGTTGTTCATTAAAAGAATCCTCCTCTTTAATTGTTTATTGACCAGCTATACCGTTTTCTTATCCACAATCTGAAAAGAAAATCCAGAGTATACGCTAAAACTGAGATCCAGATCACATAAGGAATAATTACATCAAATGCCGTAAATTTTCGTACAAGAAATATTCTGTAACCTAAACCAGCATTAGCTCCAAGCATTTCACTTGCTAAAAGTAGTAATATCATGGATTTAAAATTTAGCCGTATCGTGTCCAGCACCTGTGGAAAAATCTGGGGGAGCACTATCCTGTATGTAACTTCAAGGTCAGTAGCAGCAAGCGTTTTACCCTTGATGATCTGTTCGCTATGCACGGCTTTTGCTCTCAGATAAGTATCAAGGCATATAACCGGAAAAACAGCTATAACTATCAAAGCGACCTTGCTTGCATCACCTAAACCAAAAACGATAAATAATATCGGCACAAGAGCAATTGGTGAAATTTTATCAAAGAAGGTGATAAATCTTAAAAAAACTGATTCAATGTATGGTTGGATCCCCATATGCAGTCCAAGAATAACGGCAAGAAATAGGATTGCGAGACTGATCAAAAAGCGACGGGCACTGGCTATTGTATCCACGAGCAGTTCATATTCTCCGGTTCTTTTATCCTTTTCAAATGCCTGTCGATTAAAACCATCAATCATCTGGCTTATGGTTGGCGTTAACGATTCCGAAGGATTATTCTGGTGCCTGACACGAGCAACTTCAATGTACAATCCAATCGAAATTATAAAAAGCAGAGCAGAAAGCAAATGTGCCGTTTTTCTGCTCAGATTTGCATTAATCTTGAAAATGTTCAATTGAATTCCCTCCAATATACATAATAATATAATTATGCTTTTTGTATTATGTCAATCCGAAATATTAAGAAATCTAATTCAAAATTGTGATCCTGAGATTACGCAGAATCATTAAATAAATATAAGAATTCTGTAATCCTAAAAGGTCAGGCAAATTAACGAATGATCAAAAAATACCGGATACTTGCTTTAAATAGACGACAACTCTAAGCAGATAAAGACTAAGGGATATCCAAAAACAGGATTATTTCTTTAGAGATATCCTGGCTGCTGTTAATCATCGGGTTACTTCTTGATCTTGCCGTCAGCGTGTTCCTGCATAAATTTTGCATCGAAAGTGAACTGTACATTCCTGGAATTTCCCTGAATTGTACCGTCCGGATACTTAATTCCCACTATATCAACGGAAGGGGCATTTTCACCCAACAGCCCGTGATCAAAACAAAAGTTCCTCACGTAATCCATTTTTTCTTTAATTTCCTTACTCTTAGCGTAATCAGCGGCAGATTGGCTCGTCCAAAACATCATTGTTGTTTTTAACTGGTTTTTATATTCTACCAAAGATGCTTCCGCTTCAGCACCCATGTACTCTAAAGCCTCATCAGTTGCCGATCCCCTTTTTGACATTATATCCATTACTTCATACCAGGCGCCTACGAGTGCTCTCCCAATATCCGGATTTTTTTCAAGGAGGTCTGTACTGATAACCATTAGATCCAGGATCTCACCGGGAGTTTTTGAGCTGTTATATACATTTGTAACACCAGGTGTTTTCATGATCTCCATAACCATGGGATTCCATGTTACCACAACTTTAATATCTTTATTTCCTATGAATATCGGAGCAATGTCGCTATCACTGGTATTCATAAGTTTTACATCTCGTTCACTCAAACCTTTAGATTTCAGGTAACGATCTAAGAGATAATGGCTGACACTTAATTCAGCCAGATATACTTCATGACCCTTGATGTTATCAATGTTAATATTATCCCGGGTCAAGACAGCATCATTACCGTTACTATAATCCCCTATAATGAGTGCAGTAGAAGTGATTCCAGAGGCGGCAGGCATATCCAGCGCTTCCATATTTGTCATGACACAGGCATCCACCTGCTTCGCGACATAAGCTTCTATAGATGCAATATAATCCATCCTCGGAAGCAATTCAATCTCCACGCCGTAACGGTCGCCCCAGGATTTCAAGATACCCTGAGCATCGGCATAATCCCACGGCATCCAGCCAACATAAATAGACCATGCTATACGCACCTTTGGTTTTTGAGCATAAATATCATCAGTACTCAGGTTAATAATAATTACTAAAGCAAGCATGATAAGAATGAATGTTCTGACTAATCTTGACATAAAAACCTCCTTACAGGTTAAGATTAGATACAGGTTTATTGACAATTTGATATATATTGACAGAAATACCGGCAGGAATTAACCGGTTGATTCCTCGAAATCCATATCGAAAATCAGCGACGCCTCTTGTGCAGCATCACCTTTTTCCATGTCCTGTATTTCCTTTTCGGCTTCGCTTGCCAGGCTATCCATAGCAATAATAGCATTAGCCATTTCCGGCAGTGCTTTCGTTCGAAACTCGGAAAGTTCTTTAACAGCGCCTTTTAAAGTGCTAAAATTCTGTGTTAATTTTTCCATATTAAGCATTGTTGTGGATGCCTGTTTCTGAATGTCGACTCCCTGAGTTGCAAGCATATCAGTAGTACGCTGCAGCAGGTTATCCGTTGTCACATTGAGAGCACTTATCTTATCGAGAACGATCTTCTGATGATTAAGTGCAAATGCAACGGTAACAGCTACCGTAAGAGCAGTGATGGTAACATCCTTTGCCCGTTCGACGCCCCTGATCAATTCACGATTGTTGCGTATTATGATTTCAATAGCAATGAACCCTTGCTGGTTAACAAGTAATTTCTGATAAAGGTCCTGAACTTTTTGCCTGAGAGGGAAGAGAAGTTCTGTTTCAATAAATTTTGCTTCATTCTCATCCATATCTCCGGCATCTAATTTAGCGGACAGCAACTCGTCCATTTTCTGTCCCATAGCAATAATCTTATGCATATGGTGTGTTATATCACGCATCCTTGTCTGGTCACCCGATAATATTTTATTATCCGTGAGAAGTTGCGTTTTCCCAACATCCAGACTGGTCATTATCCTGTCAATCACTACCTGGGCACTTTCATATTTCATAAAATACCTTTTCATTGGTTTACCAACACCGGGTATTAATCCCATGAGACGACTGAAAGCACCAACCTTGGTAATTTGGATTGGATCCAATTCTTCCACTTTCACAGTTAGATCAACTAAGGTTTTGGCAATTGGTCCTCCTTCACCTGCGGCACTCTGTTGAAGCTTCTTTATCGGTTCCCTCAACATCGCACTGTAATGACGCGTTTTTTCAGAAGTACGTGAACCGAGATTATCTACCGCTTCTCTTTTCTTTCCCGGATCAAGTGACGTACTGAGAAGCTGCTCAACAAATTGCTGCGCCTTGGCATCTATCTCCGGATCAGAAGATACTTCCGGGGAAACAGCTATCTTGCTGTCCTGGGCCGGCGGCGTTACTTCAGCGGTAAGCTTGTCCTTTGAGGCCAGTTCAAGAGGCTTGACTTCGGCTGGACTTTCTTTTGTTTTATCTTTCGCCATAAAACTCTCCTGTTATTTAATAGTAAGCATTTGTATTGCATTGTTATAACTTACCCGTTAATTATCGATGTATATTATTTAATTATAAAAAAGCTATTCCGGTTTAAAATCCTTGAATTGTTTTGCAAGGTGTACGAGCTCTCCCATAGCACCTTCCATGTCGACCGAGGCACGTCCTTTCTCAATCTGCATTGTTGATATATCCATCGCTGTCTGATCTAACCGGGTCATAGCAAGGATATTTTTGCGCAGAAGATTGTCAACTTCGGCCAGACGCTCCTCCCTCTTTTCAAGAGTATCGTTAAGAGCTTCAATTTCTATCTCGACAGATTTGTTCTCTTTTAATGTTGTCTGAAGTTCTCCAATTTTACTTTTAATATTATCCGGATTTACCGCACTGATGCTGTCCAGACATGCGACAACCTGCTGCAGGTTATCAAGAGCATTTTTGTATACCTGTTCAGCCATACCAAGAAACCGACCGTAGGCAAGCCCTCCTGATTGAAGCTTTTTTTCGAGTACACTTACAAGACTTTCATATTTCTCTTTTAGTTTATCAATCTGAGCCACACCCTCCGAGCAATTGAATTCCTTGAGATCCTTTTTCAGCCTGCCAATGGCCATTTCAGTCTGCTCACGCAAAGCTGCACGCAGTCTTTCAACATGTTTGATCTCAAAGTGCTCTTCTCTGAAATACCTGTTTAATAAAAAAGATCCTGAACTTACACCAAAAGAACCGAGAAAAACAATAAACATAAACGGATTTACACTCAAAAGAGACATCCACAAACCAGAAATGAGAGCACCGGCTCCTGAATACAATGTAACAGGATGCTGGTTGATTTCATTTTTGACAGCCTGCTGGATACTCATTGAAGAGAAATCTACAATCGCAGGTACCGTTTTTTTGGTTTCAGCTTCTGATTTATCCCCTCGAGGAATAATATTTTTTAAAAATTTCATTATCTCCACTCAGTAAGTTAGTAAAATACCCAGTACCAGTATTAACATTGACGTCAAATTTTCCACTCCTGAATACGCTATTAATCAATTAATCAGAATGGATTCTCCTTAATAAGTATAAACTCAACCCTTGAGGATCTATACATCCGTTGTCTTGGCGTCTCACCATACTTCGGCTCCGGCGGTTCACTGCCGCCAACACCTTCAGCTCTGATCCGGTTAGGATCAATTAAATATACCCCGGTCAAACGCGCCATGACGTTCTGTGCGCGCTCTAATGATAGTTTTTCATTTAAACTTTCGTCGCCTCCGGTTGGTGTATGTCCCCTAACTATTACACGATACGAAGGATAATTAGTGGTTAGTAGAGAGGCAATTTTGTCAACCGTTTCCTCTCCTTC
The DNA here is from genome assembly GCA_042564455.1 of Candidatus Zhuqueibacterota bacterium. Lineage (GTDB taxonomy): Bacteria > SM23-31 > SM23-31 > SM23-31 > SM23-31 > JBHPLC01. The sequence continues at coordinate 19,425 of JBHPLC010000005.1, forward strand.
AACATTCAATATGTCCGGAAAGCTTGAAGAAAAGGTAATATCCTGCTCTTTTAATTTTCCGACCTCATGAAGTTTTGCCCACTGCTCTTTAGTCAGAGGTTCAAAGGTGATTGCCTGTGTTCCGGGTTCATCGAGAGATGTTGTTGTTTTACTTAACTCCCGCAGGATATCACTATTGACGATTTCATATGGATTTCCCTTGAGCGGATCTGTTGAGAATATACCTGCATTAATCATTACATAAGTACAGTTAATAATACAGTTTATAATTGCTTCATCAGCATAACCACCTGCGCCAATATTGATTCCAAACATATCTGAACAATTCTCATATAAATCATACCATTCAACCTTTTCCAGCAGCTTTTCAAGCTCTTCATCTTCCAATCTCTTCAAGTCAGGACTTTTTTTCATCTCATTATACATGTTGTCTATATTATTGGCATAGAGACCCATAACCTGATAGTATGTCTGGAAAAACCTGACGACTTCATCTCTATGTTTTTCAATAAAATCCCTGTCAAAGACAAATACGTCAATTATATACCCCCGAAAATCGTTACTTCCGAAGGAATAATTCATGCCGTCCAGTTCCGCTATTTTAGTCAGGGTGGGTTCCCAGGTGACATAAATATCTCCCTGTCCATTTTTGGCAGCCTCGTAGATTTCATCCGGGCTTCCTACTGTCATGCGCCACGCATCGGAATTCTTCAGTTTGTCCAGATCAAAATCATGAATCAGCAAGTCTAAAAGGAAAGAACTGGGGGAATCAGGGATGTAGACAAACGAGCGTCCGGCATCATTCAAGCTGTTAAAGTCCGGCAATGTAATATCATGCACGACCATACCATCAGCTCCCCTCGACTCAGATATCGCGGCAACGATAACGCCCGGATAACCCACTTTCTCACCATGCTGTAAATAACTGTTTACCGGAAGTACAATACAGTCATATTCACCATTCTTAAACTTATCCAACCGTTCTTCATAGAGAGCGCCGTCATCAGTGAACTGAATGATTAAACCTTTCCGTGCAGCCATTTTCGTCATTTCCTGCGAATTGGTAAAAAAGTAGCCGATATAGTTATCGCCTCCTATGCGAATGGTTGTAGAAGAGCCGACAGCATCAGAAGTGGCGCGTTGTTTTCTCTCAAATAGAATAGGTTTCAGAAAAAAATAGGAAACCACTATAATTATGCCCAGCAATACCAATAAACCTGCACCTTTGGTAGATTTTTCAACCATCATACCTCTATCTCCTTTTAGTACAGTTCTGAAGAATAATTTATATCAGGAAGGCTGAGTGATAAATTCTCCTCAGCCACCCGTTACGATAGAAAGTCCCGAGCACTCGGGAAGCCAAATCATTCTTTAAATCATTACAAGAAATGGTTACTTCTTTTTGAATACAGTTGGATCGAAAAACTCGCTCTCCGCAACAGCATCAACAAGGGCGTCTGTGAGTTGCTTGAAATCATCCGCTGCAGTATAAGACACTACGTATCGAGAGTCATTAAGGTCATGATTGTTCCCAACACCCAGACCGATCGCGTGAATGGTAATTTGCCTCTGTACAGTATATTCTAAGGAAGATTTCATTTTATTCATATCAGACGCAGCACCATCGGTGACGACAATGAGGCCGTATTCTCCATACCCTAACTGCTTTCGCCGCTGCTCCCTTAACCGGTCAGCACCAAACTTAATAGCTACTCCCAATGGTGTATTACCGCCGGCAATGATGGATTCAACCATTTGCTGAAACGTTTCATGATTATCAGGTCCTAAAGTAACAATTTCACCGCTCCTGTTTCTGGAAAAAACATACAGGCCGAGATTGACATCTTTTGGCACCTGTTCCAGAAACGTTTTTACTGCGCGTTTTGCGCCTTCGATCTTTCTCGTCCTATTAAGAAGATCATCCATACTACCGCTGCCATCAAAAATAACGTAATAATTCCTGGTTAGAGACGGTTCGCCATTCGGATCAAACTCTTCCTGCATTAGCTCCGGAATACTTACAGGAGTTTGACCAGGTCTGCCTGTTGAAGTACCTGGAGTTCTTTCAACTTTACATGACACAGTCAGGGAAAAGAATAAACCGAAAATCAGCAATAGAAGAAACAAAGAGAACCGTACCCGTTTAGAGCACCATACTGACTTTTTCATTGTGGTACTCTCCTTTCAAATTATTATTTTTTAATTGGTTTAAATTCTGTCAATTCAGCTTCGACCTGCATTATCCTGAATACAACGCGCCGGTTAGCAGCCCATTTTGCCTCAGTATCTATTACCTTGTATTTTGGATTTGAAATTCCAAATCCAGCGGCATAGAACTGACTCTCATCTATATTTATCCCCTGAGCCTTGCAATAACTGATAAATGCAGTCTTAACAGCATTTGAACGATCGAGGCTCAGATTTTTCGCCCGAGATATCATTCTGTTGATGACTGGTTGAGATTGACCTTCCGCTATTGCCCCTTGAATTCCAAGAGGATCACTGTGGCCTTCAACAGTAATAAGCGCACCGCTGTAGGTTTGTGATAGACTCATTGCTTCCTCAAAAGATGAGGCATACATACTTTCAGAGAACTCATTTTGGTTAGGTGCAAAGTTCACCTCAATACTGAATAGAGTGCCTTTTTCACCAAAACTTTCAGCTTCTACATTGATCTTCTTTTCCATGGCAGCTGCAACTTTCTTTGTATCAAATTTAGGCGTGACCACAGCAGGTGCAGCAACATTAGCATATTTCAATCCGCTTGCCATACCCGAGTAATTCCATTCTGCCTGATATAAAGGTACCCGTTTTGTCATTATACCCATTTCAATAAATGATGCCTGGATCTCATCTGTCAATGTCTTAAAGTTCCTGGTTGTCCCTTTACCTGTGAAGAAGGTCACGTTGCCATTGTATCCTACATATGTACAATCACCAAGAAGCGCTTCTATTTCAGAACCTCCTGCAGAAGTACCCCATAAAATTGCGGCGGCCTCGCTTAACAATCCGCGATAATCTGCCTGCCTTGTATCTTTGTTCTTAAGAAGGTCCCGTAAGTCTTCCTCTGCCCTGAAGAGTGCGTGAGTCAATTTTTGTGCATGCCCTTTATTAGCATCAAACCAATCTTTTCTTACAGCAATTACATCGCTGATAATAGTGCCTGCTGTTAAAGTGGAGAGGAGAATCTCTGCACCTTTTACTGTACCGGCAGAACCATCCCCTACATTCCCGCCGCTTGTTAAAGCAAGTGCATCTGGAATAATACACATAGTTGCATCCAGACCTGTATCAGCTGGAAAAGCCGACACTGGGTCCAGCACTTTCTGCCCTGCTTCCGGATAATCAACAGTCAGCTCACGCAGCCATTTAAATGAGATGTCTTTCAGATTCCGTTTTTTATCTTTAAAAAGCTTAGCAACATAATCCATATGCGGACCGTACTGCTGTATAGCAACGGATTTGATGTTTGCCAAATTCTTGCCCGGTCTCACAACCATCGCATCTCCACCTGTACTCCAGGTCTTCTGATAAATCACCACAAGTTCAAGATTATTACGTTGAAATATTTCAGCCGCAGAATTTATCATACCCATCGTACCTCTTAGATAAGGTGTCTCTCCGGATAAACATCCCTCAACCTGTTTGAGAAAATTATTCTCCAGAAAGAGCTCGATGTCGAGACCTTCATCTGTGAATATCCCATATTTACCTGCATAGACGTCGGCAACGTCTCCGCCCCATGTGATAAGGGGAACTTTAACCTTTCCGGTGGCTCTGACGCTGACGGCTTTTGCCGTAACAGATGTCATTTGAAACATTGGTTTCATAGTCAGATATTCTGGTTTTTGAGCCAAAGCATCATGGGAAATAAAAATAGAGAAAACCACACATAATACAATTGTCAGTTTGGATTTCATAAAACCCTCCTGCTTTTTTATATTAGACTTTTATTGTATATACGAAACTATCAGACATTCGGATAACATTATTTTTATTAATGATTGTTTTTCCCCTTGTCAGACCTGTAGTTTATCTGACTTATTGTAACTTCGATCTTTAATCTTAAGACTAATATTATTGATGACGTCGTTTGTTAATGTAAGAAATATTCTAAAACTTTCATCCGCTGACAGTTTTTCAGCTATTAACTGCTCAATGGCATGTACTCGCAACTCTTTGACTTTCCTAATGACTTCCTGAAATTCTTCAATACTCACAATATTATCTGTTTGTTTTTCAACTGAAATAACTTCCATATAATATCTATCAATTTTGTCTTTTTTCCGTCTTTTGCCTCTTTCATAAAGTGCAAACACACCTCCGCATAAAGCAATTACCCCCGTAAGAAAAACCCCGGTTAATTCCGCATATCGTTCGATAAATGAAGGTTCGTTGCGTTCAAGATACATTTTTGCCCCTTCATGAAGCGGAAACGTTAAATTATAGTAATTAAATTGTTCAGTTAACGCACCGAACAATGGATCCTTGCTCGTTAAAAAGTGCTTGTTTTCAAGGATGGTTTTTATAATTTCATAAATCCGGTCATTATCCATATCTTTTCGAGTTATTAAAACCGCATCAACCGCAAGAGTTAACACCGGAGTTTCAGGCTCGCTTCCATACATCCTTTTAGAAATGATAAATGGTTTCGCTGCTGGATATTTCATGCAAAAACCGTCTACTATTGAACCTCTGCCGGCAAGTTCAGAATCACCAAGGCTAAATAATTTTCCACCTTCTACCAACATTTTTTCAATACGTTTGTTGTCAAAACCTGTAACACGACAGCAAACATCTATAGTGTCACTTAGTACATTATTATAAAAGTCCGTGTAGATTGGAGTATAATCACTCGATGCAATACCAAAATGGGAAAATATTTCTCTCATTAAGCGTGCCGTTCCGCTGTCGCTCGGTCCCATTCCTATTCTTCTTCCTGTGATTAAATCTTTAAGTGATTTGGGATTAGTTCCTTTCTTATAAATGATATAAGTTATTTCCGGGTATAACGGTAAAACAGAGTAGATTTCACTTATTGGAAATGAACCACTGTCCGGAAATGCAAGATCGACACGAGTATCATTTTGAATAATGGCAAGATCTGCGGAGTCTGAAGCTAACAGCCTGCAATTTGTAATTGATCCAAGCTCAATGCCAGTCAATTCTTCAAGGTCAATATCATTAACGTCCCTCAAGAGATCCGATATATATTTGCCAGTATTATAATAAGTACTGCCCTCTGCAGCAGATACGATACGATATTTCTGTGAATCATTTGAACAACCGAATAAAACCGGCAAGAAACACACGAAATAAAATACCGGTAAAAACTTTATGATTTCTTTCTTCATGATATAATATTAAAATAATATAATTAGACTAATAAAATCTATCGTTGTTAATATGATTGCTAAATGAGATGCAATTTAGGCAATCACAATTATCTCAAGAAAATAAGGATGTTAATATTAACTTTTCTTTTAAGTTATTTAGATAAGTAGATCATAAAAGTTAAGTAATTATGTCATCACATACAAATCTATTTTATTTTTCTTCAATCCTTTCCATATACGTCCTGTACTGCTCTTTGCCTTTGAAGTAAAGTTTAGTCAGATTAAAGTTATTTGCCTTCAATAGATTTCTCAATAATTGCAGCCCCCACTGTATCGCCAAAAGCGTTTACGGCTGTTCTGAAGCGGTCAAGAAGCCAGTCTACAGAGAGTATAAGCCCGATATATTCTACCGGCAGATTAACAGCATTGAGAACAATGATCATTGTAACAAGACCCGCCTCGGGGATACTGGCGGCACCTATGGCCGCTAATGTTGCTGTAACTGCAACAATTGATTGCTCCAGCAGACTTAATTCAATTCCAAGTGCCTGCGCTATAAAAATAGCAGCGGCGGCTTCATAAAGAGCAGTTCCATCCATGTTTATAGTGGCACCTAAAGGCAGAACAAATTCAGATGACCGTTTTGAAACCTTGGCTTTATTGACAATGCAGTCCATCGTTACTGGAAGAGTCGCCGCAGTACTTGCAGTTGAGAAGGCAGTAAGCAACGCCTGAGACATTTGATACATAAATCGATAGGGATTCTTTTTAGTAAAAATCCAGAATATCAAAGGTAAAGTAGTAAATGCATGAATCCCAAGCCCAATAAGTACAGTTATGAAATACAATCCTGTTTGGTTGAGAACTTCCAGTAATTTCCCATCCGCCTGAGCCTCGCCAAATCTTGCTGCAACAAGACAGAAAATACCCAGAGGGGCTATTTTCATCAGTAGTAAAATGAAATACATCATCGCATCATAAATCTGTTCAATCATCGTGGTGAGGTTACTAACTCTCGATCCCATTGTTGTCAACATACCTGCGAAAATAATGCTGAAAACAATTAATGGGAGTAGGTTCGTTTCGGCGGCAGAGTTTATTAAATTATCGGTAAACAACATCAAGAAAAGGTTGGTTAAAATTGTACTGACTGTAGGAGGCTCATGTTCGCCACTCGGCAACTCATTAAATACACTGCTAATCTCATTTTTTGTCAAACCTGTTGCGTCAACAAGAGAATCCATAATTTTCGACTTTGCAGATGTCACTTCACTACTATCTCTTATTTCTGTGAGTGTAGCATCATCAACTGTATCCACACCAGGTTTTATAATATTCACAACCGTAAGACCTATAATAACAGCAATCACCGTTGTACAAAGATAATAAATTATTGTATAACTTCCGGGGCGTCCGAGTTTGCGTACGTCACCAAGCCCAATTATGCCGCTCATTACACTTGTTACTACAAGAGGTACTACCATCATTTTGAGCAACCGTAAAAATACTTCACCGCCTACATGCAGCTTCATTGCAAAGTGAGGAGCAAATAAAGCGACAATTACAGCGGCAACAATAGAACCAAAAATCCATAGCGTTAAATAGCTTTTACGTTTTTGATTCATTTAATCCCTCTTTCAGAACAAATCGGATATCTAATAGTAATTTTCTCATACTTACTTTCCATATTATTTCTTCCTATCACTGAACTCTTCCTTCATTTCATCGAACCAATTTAGTACTATAATAATACAATTTTTTATAGATTCATTCTCAACTTTTACCATTAAAAAACGATTACCATCCGGATGAACGTCATATGTCGGTACATAAGGATATGAATAATATTTTCCCTCAAACAATTTTTTCGGTGCATCTGCTTTAAACGTAGATCTTGCTTCCACAGATGCAGCCATCATTTTGTTTCCTTCCCGATAAAACAACTCCAGACCATTTCTTGACCATACAGGTTCCCTGCCGCCATTATTTGAAATCTTGTGTTTCCCGCCTGGCCCCGGAAATGGCTGCACATAAACTTCTTCTCTGCCTGACTCATTGGATACATATGCAATCCATTTGCCATTGGGTGAAAACATTGGTGAATATTCATTATGAGTTTGGCCGAGAAACTGCCTTGTTGTACTGTCTTCAAAAGAATAAATGGATATATTTCTCTGCGCAAACTGGTCTAATTCATAGAACGCAAGATGTTTGCCGTCAGGTGAAAATGAAACAGGAAATTGTTGAATCTCATTTTCCAATAATAATACTGCTTCCTCGCTCCCATCCACCGGTTTCGCATATATGTTATAGATTCCCTCTCTGTCAGATGCAAAAACCAACCTCTTGCCACCGGTATCCATCACTGGATCTATTGCTTCCTCAAGTGTTCTTCTGTGAAGTGTGCTTTCTGATTCAAAATCAAGAATCCAGATATCTCTCATTTTCTCCTGTTCAATACATAAAGCCGCTTGATTACCATTATTTGAGAGTCTTAGCATCCAGTATGCTCTTTTTTCATTAGTGACCTGTGTTTCATCACCATCCCGGTTTACCCAAACTAAGGTTCTTTCAATCGCTTCCTTTTCTTCAGGTACATAAATTAGTGTTCCATCATTTGACAAACTGTAATCAGCACCTCCTCGAAAATTTATATTTACATTATAATTTAAGGATTTCGAGGGACCCGTAATCTCAAGGTTTTCTAAGTCGAATGGAGCTATCTTAAGTAATCCTGCAAGTGCATAAACGATATGACCAGTTGATGAATAATGAGCATCAGTACCTCCTTCTTCAAGTAAAATTTGCCAGGTTTCTGTATCTAAGGATAGTTTTGCCATTCTCCAATTCATAAATTTGCCACTTTTCCTAATTGTAAAAAGTACTGTATTCCCATCTGGTAGGAATTCTGGCCAGTAATGACCGATTTCACCTCGTTCAGGATCAGGCACTGTCAGTTCTTGTGTATTACCCCCGAAGGCAGATACGCCTATAAGTCCCCAACCACCGCCTCGTGAGAATATTATCATATCATCAGGTCCCCAAGTTGCTCCTTCATTATTTGGTCCAACTTGACATATGGTAAAGGATTCGCCGCTTGACAGATTGATTCTTTTAAGCTTACCGTTTGCAAAGTATCCAATTGACTGCCCATCATGTGAGAAAAAGGGATTATATGCATCTTCAGTACCTGGAAGTACATTGCTATTAATGCGTTCTAAAGACCTCAAATATAGCTGCCTGGTTATTCCATCAGTTGCGACATATACGAGAAATTTACCATCTGGTGAGATATCGAGATCGCGACCATAGTGGGCTCCACCGAGCAGATGATTTGTATCTGAATACGTTGTGTAAAAACGCATTATGTTCTGTTCCGCTGGCGAGTATTTACTTATTAAAAACCAGATTGAAAAAGTGCAGAATATTAATATTACCAGAGAGAATAATTGCCATACTACCGTTTTTTGCCAGAATACAGGTTGTTTTACATAGTGTTCCTGATTCGACTTCATTGAAACTTGTTTAGTATTTTTTGATTTCAAATCAATGGCATTAATATCAACTGGAAGTTCTATTACATTCTGGTAGCGGTTACCTGGATCTTTGGCGAGGAGTTTGTTGACAATTCGCTCTAATTCCATAGGGATACCTGTGCGGACTGCGGTGAGCGGTTCGGGATCGACGTTAATGATTGAATACACCATCGCTGTCTCGTATTCCCCTTTGAAGGGAAGCTGTCCGGTGATCATTTCATACAGGATCACCCCAAGAGAGAAGATATCCGAACGATGGTCAACTGATTCGCTGCGTGCCTGTTCAGGGGACATATAGGCGATCGTTCCGAGTGTCGTGCCGGGTCTCGTGACCATGCTGCCGGCTTCGATCTTTGCCAAACCAAAATCCATGATCTTGGCCTGGTTCTTCCCGGTTAACATGATGTTGTTGCTCTTGACATCCCGGTGTACGATGCCTTTTTCATGCGCAGCGGCAAGCCCCTCTGCGATCTGTTGGATTATTTTGATGGTATCCTTGAGCTTCAGGGGGCCTTCTTTTATCTTATCCCTAAGTGTCTGTCCCTCGATGTACTCCATCACAATAAACATGTCATCGTCATGTTCGTCTATGCCGAATACAGTTGCAATGTTCGTATGACCCAGTGATGCAGCTGCTTGGGCCTCCTGAACAAAACGCTGCTTATCATCCTCTGAGGCAATAGTGTGAGATGGCAGGAATTTTAAGGCTACTTCACGTTCGAGCTTCGTATCCTTCGCCTTATACACTACACCCATTCCGCCCTCGCCGAGCTTTTCGAGGATCTCATAATGGGAAACTGTTTGTCCGATCATTGGAAACCTCTTAGATGGGTGCTTTGTGAAATATTTTACAATGTATAGTCAGAAGTATAAGCGAAGGGATAGCCCTTATTTCATTCCATTACTGTTGGGCTTGACGCATGTGTCCGGGTAACGTGTGGATGTTCGTGAGTTTAATTTGCTGCAATTAATGCTGGTAATAAAAAATCTAATTTACCGATATAGATTAAATTTGCAAAATAAATGAGAAAGAAAAGAATAAAACTATTATAGAATGTATGCAAAATTGATAGGAAAGTCAAATAAAAAATAATTATAAAAACGTGGGAGAAATACTATTCATTTGTAAGTTTCTAATAAAAAATGTGAATTCTGATATGTTGATATCCTGTACCTGTATTTTTGTGTTGTAAACCAACAATTTCATACGAAATTCCTGGGCGATTTATAGATTTTATAAGGTGAATGGAGGATTTTATCATAAAATACTAGTATAAATCTCACACCTGAAAGTTCTGCCATTCGACTTTGACTCATTCCATGAGCTGTTTGAAGCGGTCTTCGATCCCAAGAAACTCTGAATCGTTTTCTTTACAGTCTTGTTTAAACTGGATAATTCATTAGCTTGCTTTAATAATTCCTATAAGGAAGCTGTACTGCGATTCGGTCAATTCTCCATTTTCAACGCACACCCATATCCTTTTTTTAAGGGAGGAGTATCGCTCGAGTTTTGCCGCTTCGTCCTCATTTCTTTCCTGATTAATGGTGCGTATTTCCACCAGGAGCGCTCTCGTTAAATTTTCTCTCGCTCCGTTTATCATTTGGTCGCTCAAATTTTCCAATTCCTGCCATTGTGACTCGTTCAATTCTTCAGATTGCCACCACTTCATTTTTACACGCTCCTCGATCTCTTCTTTAATCTTTAGAAGCTTCATGACCGAATCCGGCTCACTTGCACTAATAGACACCTCATGGATCATTCTTGCCATCAATTTACTGGCCCCGCTGCGCTTCACCGTAATAATCCCCTTATATCCAGCAAGAATTATGACAATTGTAGCAAGGGACTTCCACAATATGTTAACTAATATGGTAATAGAAGCTGCCCAATCCCTTGATGCAATTAATTTCTTATCCTTGTAGAAATCTTCTGCGTCCGGGTGTAGGAGGATTGAACTTAATTCTTCAAAAAAGATTCCAACATCTTCAGGAGGAATTTTAGCCAACTTGTGTGCGGCCTCTGTGATTTTTTTGACATCGAAATCTAAGTCCTCCCTAGTCATCAGCAATGCTCTTGTTTTTATTGTATTAATTGATTCCTCGTCCTCCTTCTTGTCCTCCTTCATAGAATCATACGTTCCTGGTGGTATCGTGCGACTTTTTAAAACTCCAGAGCTCATCAAGTCTTGGATTTTTCCACGACCGATTGAAAGAAGCCTGATTTTGTCGCTGTTGAGGAGATTTCCGAGAGCTTGGCCCGGTTCATAGCTGAAGAAGAATCCAACATCGAGTTCATCTTTGAAAAATCTTTTCTCCATGTCCGGAATCGAAAATGTAGAATACGAATTTGTTTCTATTTCGTAAAGATCGAATAGGGCTTGTGCAAAAATCCGTGTTCCACTTTTCTCCGGACCAAGGGCAACTCGAAGATCACCTATGGCCATGAGGTCTTCGATTGTTTTTACTTCAATCCAGGGCTCTTTTCTACTCATGATGATATGAAATGTTTCTTCGTGAAGCGGTGCAATCAGCCTCATTTTTTTCACTTTTAAAGAATCAAATAAGTCTGTGATCTCAATTGAGAGTTCATTTACTCCATAAATGAACTCGGGATCTCCGAGTGAAGCACGAGCAACCTCATATTGCATGATGGCAATAATATTTTTTCTATCTCTTAGCAGTTCCAGGTTTTCCACTGATCCGTCAGTATGAATCACCCTTGAAGAAATACCATATAACTCATTGAGCTGCTTTTGAATTAGTTTACCGAAAATCCAGTATTTTCCATTGATCGCTCCCGTTGCGATGAGAAGCTTGTCCTCCTCTTTCTCCTTGAATTTTCGAGCGCCGGGATGGAGTAGACTATCCTGCTTTTCTTCAAAGTCAAGTGCCCTGTCTATCCTTATGTCCTGCGCTTTAGCATGCTCCCAAAGGAGTTTCTTAGTATTGTCGCTGTCGAACAAGGCGTCCAGGATCAAAAAAACCAGGTCGTTGTCGAGGTTTTTTCTACCCGCCAGAAGCGCCCACGTGCCCACTGTATTTACAGGTGTCGACTGATTACTTTTATAGTAATTAGCCGGAATATTCTCTTCAGTGAAGCAGTCAATCCTTGTTATGAGGCTATCGGTAATATCCAGGAGTTCGCAATCAGCGGAATCGAGGGCAATCTCCACAGCTTCAGTTGGAATGCCTGCGACGAAAAAAGCCGCATCGATCTCATCATCAATAAGCTTTTGAGCTGCTTCCGTAAAACCACCATCCGTTACCGTGTCGGAAAGTGAGATATTAAGAGTTTTTAGTATTTTATCGGCGACGAATTTTGTGCCGCTATTTTCCTTGCCTACATATGCCCTCTTATCTTTTAAATCATTAAGATTACCAATACTCGCATCTTTTCGCACAACGACTTGGACAAGATCCTTATACAAGCGTGCAAGAACACTAATGTCTTCGAGTGTATCGGGCAGTGCCTCGCTTAACACTGGTTCCATAACGAAGGCAATATCTGAGGAATCGTTAAAGAGTCGAAGGATATTATCCTTCGATCCGTCCGTAATATAAGCCGTTGCTTTTATTGGTTCTCCCGGGAGATTTCCAAGAATTTGTGCTAATTCCTGACCCAGTATTAAATATGTGCCACCCGTAGTAGCGGTTGCTATTCTAACTTCTTCCCTTTGATGTTCCCCGGGAAGATTCCAAAGTATAATCACACAAAAAACGAGGGTAATACCAATAATCATCACTGCAATGATGATGTTTCGCATTGATTTAGAAAGTATCATGTTTTTCCTTGGCATTGAGTAAAGATTTTTTGTAAGTCATCTATATTTGATAACAGTTTTTTTCTTCTACAAAACGCATGCCGCCTTCACCGAGCTTATCGAAAATCTTGTAATGTGATATGGTTTCATCGGTCTGTCCACCGTCTTTTTGGAGGATCACAGGAAACCCTTGGATAATTATTTACACGAAATAATATGGTTAGTATGGTCAGAAGTAATCGTATTCGCAGGAATAGCCCTTATTTTTCAGTTCATTACTGAGGGGCTTAACGTAGTTGTTCGGTGATTTTTCAGAAGTTCTTGAGATTCATTTATCGTACTGAATACTTATATAGAATAAATCTATTTATCTAAAAACATTTTTTTGATTGCAAAAGGTGATATTGAGGAAAGCAAAGAAAAGAACAAAATAATGATGAAATATATGTAATTTTACATGGAAAGTCAAATATATATATATTTGAAATTTGTGGAAAGGTGTCACTGAATTGTATGTTTTAAGTCAGAAAACATGAATTTTGATATGTTGATATCCCGTGCCTGTATTTTTGTGTTGGGGATAGAGTTGGGATCAGATACATTCACAACAACAAAAAAAGGGCTTTATTAAAGCCCTAAGTTATTTTTATTTATGTAGTTGCGCATAGGGGAATCGAACTCCTGCTATCCCGCAGAATGCGGGACGTCCTAACATGAAGAATTGAATAGCTTCCTGAAGGCTTCGCCTCCCTTGTAGGATTTAATCTGTTTTTCACGATGCATTGATTCATTTCTTGTACTGAATTCTTCATAAAAAACCAATTCCCAGGGACGCTTTAATTTGGTTGATTTTACCCTGCCCTCGTTATGCCGTTTAATTCGATCAGCTATATTTGATGTTTGGCCGATATAATATGATCGATCCTTTTGACTTTGTAAGATATAAACGCTGTACATAATAAAAAACGGTCCATTGCTGAACCGTATCTAGTTTGTAGCGCATAGGGGAATCGAACCCCTGCTACCGGCGTGAGAGGCCGGTTTTGTATTATTTTACCGCATAGTATTTAATGATACTTCTATCACCATAACTTCTTATTCTATTACATGTTATAGAATTCTATCTCAGGAATAAATTACCTTGACTTTCTTCCAAAATACCTATATACTATACAAAAAGGTTGGATATACGGTTGGAAAATATGTCAAGACGAATAAAAACACCCCACGTTGGTATCTACTATAGAAACACTAAAAGGATCGGTGGTAGCGGAATTGAGAAGGTTTATTATATTGTCTTTAAGAAAGATGATAAGACAATTGAAGAAAAAGTAGGAAGACAATATGTTGATAATATGACATCTGCAAAAGCTGCCAGAATACGGGCTGAAAGAATCGAAAACAAGAGACTTTCAAAAAAACAACGTTTAGCAATAGAATTAGAGAAAAAGCAATGGACAATTGCAATATTATGGAAAGAATATAGTTCCTTCAGAGAGGATAATAAGGGCCTTGCAGTAGATCGAAATCGATATGAGAAATATATATTACCTGAATTTGGCAGCAAAGTGCCCAGTAACATTTCTCCATTAGAGGTGGATAGCTTTAAACAACGATTGTTAAAAGAACTATCACCTCAAACTGTTCGACATATATTGAATCTTCTTACCTGGATTATAAATTTTGGATTCAAAAAGAACCTTTGCCCTCCCCTTTCATTTCAGATTGTTAAACCTCAAGTCAACAATATAATAACAGAGGATCTCACTGCAACTCAATTAATAAACCTAATAAATGCCATTGAAGAGGATCAAAATAAAACTGCTGGAAATATAATGAAGATGGCTTTATTTACTGGAATGCGTAGAGGAGAAATATTTAAGTTAAAGTGGAAAGATATAAATTTTGAGCGTAAATTTATCCTAATTCAGGGACCGAAAGGTGGAATTGACCAAAAAATACCATTAAACAGAAAAGCAGAGATATTGTTAACTAATATAGATGAAAAAGATAGTCTCTATGTGTTTCCGGGGAAAGCTGGGAAACAAATTATCAACATATATCCCGCTTTAAGGCGAATAAGAAAACGAGCAGGCATTCCTGCTAGTTTTAGACCCTTGCACGGCCTTCGTCACTATTACGCGAGTGCTATTGCATCAAGTGGTCAAGTAGACATGTATACTCTTCAAAAGCTACTTACTCATAAAGATCCCAGAATGACCCAAAGATACGCCCATCTAAGAGACGAGACTTTGAAACAGGCAGCAGATTTAGCCGGCAACATAATTGATGATGTTTTTAACTCAAATAAATAAAATAATCGAGTAAAATATTTGACTTTACTACTAAAATATGTTATATTAAAGTATGAGCAATTATGTAAATCTAAATTGCTCTCCTCTTAGAAAACTTCACGACAAGACTACAGAAAATAAATACAACAGATGTAAAAATCGCTTGACTTCAGATGGAATATATCTTATAATCTGAAGTAGATACCTCAGAAAACCTATCGAAAACTGCCACCTGGCTACTGACCACTTTACGACTTGAAAAACATTCGATTCCAAAGTTAGAATTGAAAAAATGTAAATGAAGATTAAGTAATCTGCACTCAGAACTTACCGTTCAACCTTCAGTTTTACCTAATCTCTACAAAAAACATCATTCATTAATAAACCGTAAGGAGCATAAATTATGTTCAAAACTAGAGATCTATTCTTGGCGAGTACGCTTGTTTTAAAAGGACATTCTGTACAAAACCACGAAAGAGAAGGCAACATCTGCTATTTTTACTTTAAAGATACAGAGGACCTAAAGAATCTTGTACAAGGATACCTGTACGATAAAATTACCGTGTCGCCGGTTAAGTTTCAATCGGCGATTAAATCTGTTAAAACTATTGTTTACTCATAACCAAATAATATAATTATGAATATGAAGAATAAGGAGAATCATGATTTAAAGAAAAGAACATTCAAAGTAAGTATTTGCTCAAATTATAATTCAAAGCAAACGAAAGAATATAATAACAATAAAGTTGCCAATGGATGGCAGTTGGTTGAGCGGGATTGGACCGAAGAATCTGTTAAAAGCTTATCTTTGAATGAAGGCATTTCCGGAAACGAGTGGAATTCTGGTCATAGGACAAAAGTAAACTGGATAGCTACACATTGTATTATGCTGGATTTTGATGAAGGGGAGCTAACTTTAGAAAAACTTCTTGAAGACCAAAAGAAGTGGAAATTTGACTCATATATATTCAGTAGTCAGAACCATCAAAGGAAAAAAGTTACAAGCAGTGGTAAAGTGAAGGAGCCCTGTGATCGATTACGTGTCTTCATACCTTTGGAAGAACCCATAATAAACAACTTTGACAGAAAGCTAGTACAAAACATCTTTATAGATAAATACAATGGAACCCTTGACAAAACATTTATGGACCGGGATCGATATTTCGCGCATGGAACGGATGAAGTTTCAAGTTTTATCTCAACAAATGGTTTTCTAAACTGGAGAGAACTTATAAAGGAGAATCCTATAGTCCATGAGGTAAATACATCTGGCCGCAAGAACAAGAAAGCTCCTACAGTGCATTTGTTTCACCTTAACGATGAAATACTCGATGAACAAGGAAATACGAAGATAATTCGAAATTTAAAAACTGACGAGCGAATCTTCTGCCCTGTTTGTGGTGAAGAAGAATACCGTACCAACACGACCCACAATGCAGTTTTTAAGATTAATCCTAAGGGATTACCTTTTATTTTCTGTTCATCATGTAAGGCTAGAGGAATGGGCACTGGCGGAAAAGGAGTTTATAACATCCACCCTGATGACGGATTTAAATTTAAATCTGAACAAAACAATGCAACTGTGTTTATAGATGTGATAAACAGTAGGTTTTATGGCGGAAGAGTAGAAAAAGGTACAAACAGATTTATGGTTAGACAGTTAACAACTGAGAAGATCGTTAATAATTTTATTTTAAGTAATGATTTGCCGATACCAAGAACCTTTCCTATGGCGCGATATGAATTGAATTTCTCAAGTAACAAGATCATAGACTTTGAGAACGAGTGTGTTAACAAATATATTGCTCCACATGTTCTTGTTGAACCCATTCCTGAAGGATTAAAAGCTAAGTTCCATAAATACACTGAGAAAGTAATTAGTCATGTGTTTAATTATGACAAAGAGATAATTGATCATTTTATCAACGATATGGCGTTTTTAGTTCAGAATCGCAAGAAGATGATAACATCTTATTTGCTTCAAGGAACTGAAGGTACCGGCAAAGGCCTAATGTTTACTAACATTTTTCAAAAGATATTTGGAGAGCAGTACTGCACTACGACAGATCAAGATGCCTTTGGTAACCAGTTTAATAGCTTTCTGACAGATAATGTTTTCGTGCTCGTAGACGAAGTGCAAGCAGATTTTGGCCAAAAAGGCAATAAGAATGTAAGTGTTATTGACAAGATGAAAAAAGCGATTACAGACGAATTTATACAAATTGAAGGAAAAGGCAAAGACAGGTATAACGGGAATAACAACTGTTCATTTCTATTTGCAACGAATACACATCATGGAGTAGTTATAAGCAAAGACGACAGACGCTTTAATGTTGCATCGAGGCAAGAAACTAAAATGCACAATGCTACTTGGTGGCCTGGTTATAATGATTTAAAGCAGCAGCTTGAGAATGAACTTCAGGAATTTGTCTGGTATTTAAAACAGTTCTCTGTTGATATGAAGAAAATTGGATTAGTTCTTGATAATGAACCAAAGAAACTTCTTCAAGCGCTTAGCACATCAAATGCAGATGAGTTCTTTATAGCGTTTAAAAACGGTGATATAAGTTGGCTTAAGAACAATTTCGTTCTTAGAAACAATACCGACCAACTTAGGGATGAATTTGCTAGTCTACAACAATTAATATGGAATTTTACTGACAAAAATGGAATGAAATGGACAGATGTAAGAAGGTTATATAACTATATTAACTTTAAAAACCTATCAGCTCCGTCTTTCAATAAAATCGCAAAGACATGGTTGCCTGAACCGACAACACATAAAGATGAATACAACGTGTCTTACCATGGAATCGTAGTGAACTGGCAAGAAAACAAGACAATATCTGAAATCGGTTAGAAAGTGGTTAGAAACTTTTGTGCTTAGGTTAGAAAAAGTTAGAAACTCTAAAACGCTATAACTTATTAACTGACAACGTCTTATATGAATTGGTTAGAAAGTTAGAAAGATTTATATATCAGTATTATATTTAGTGCATACATAATATGGTATATTTTAACATAAGAAAATACGAATAAAAAGTTTCTAACTTTCTAACCTCAACTCAGTATCACATAACCAGGAACTAAAATATGTTCACGAAACATAACAGAATGAGAATTAATAAAACAGGTGTTATACCTAGAAAAGGATGTTATAGTAAACCTCTATGGTGTGATAGGTTAGATGAAGAATCTGACAGAAAGATTGCTCAAGCTAAAGACTTTATAAAAGAAACTATGGTGAAGACAGACAAAGTATGTGAAGATTCATTATCATTCTATGCTATAAGTCAGGATTATACTGAATTGCATAATGGTGAATTCATATTGGCTTTAGCGCGATTCGGATATAAATTAGAGCTTTCAAATGATTCTAGCACAAGTTGTTTAGTAAATGTTGACTATGATGACTTTAGAAAGCGTTATGAAAAATATTGTAAGAGAAACAAACTGCCCTGTTATTAATATGGCTAGTCGGGGACTCAGATATCAACTCAGGGTCCCCGCTCATAGGCATTAAAATTAATTTGATAATTTATAGGCGTTTCGTAAAGAGCGAAAATATTGGGGATCCAGGTGATTATACCATGCCTGGGTCCCCGCAAAGACACCAAAACAAAAATTTGATATGTTATACTATAACAGCTCAGAAGAGATACAAAATAATCTTTTAAATCACTACTATACAACACTTTAAACAAGGTACAATTAATATGCATGAAACATACAAAAAACCGCGAGGAAAGTTCTTTAATCCTCCTCCAGAACCTCAAGATACGGATAGCTTAAAAATTAGCCTTGATTCACTTGCTGAGCGTATGAATAGTGGTATAGGCAAACTGGAGAAGAAGATTATTAAGAAGTATTTCAGCCCGCCTAATGAAAGCAAGAAGCGCCAGGTTAATATTTAACTCACATGAAAAAGGAGGCCCATATGAGTCGCCTTGTTTGAATTGAACTACATATTTGATATAACCATGCACCTACGCTTTGACGGGAATACCGCCAATCGGAACTAAATAGTCTATTTATCCCTGACACAGCGCACAGAACACCCTTCTCTCTTGTCGTGGCTGTTACGCATTACATCTGCATTTTTATAATACAGCCTGCGGAACCACGCACTGCTACTACTTGCCTCTGTAGACGACCAAAAGTAAGCGTAGCGATCTGGAAAGCCGAAATAACCATTGACGTAGGAACGAAAACCACCGGGTAATGCGGTAAAGCCGCTTCCGTTGGAAGCTCCTGTGTTGGGATTGCTCCAGTGTGATGTCCCAGTTTCTTTTAACTTTCCTCCTTCGTCTGTACCGCGGTATCCTCCACCGTCAGCATCGGTCTGACTCATGCCGAGAAACATCTCCAGTTCTTTCCAGTCATCGTCCGTAGGAACATGCCAGCCCGCGGGAGCTAATCCGCGGCTGTCATCAACCGCATACCAGTTGTATAGATGACCGTATTCTGGATGGGCTAAAATACTATAGTTTTTGCAGTATGCGTCTGTTGATAGCCTCGTCCACGATGAATAACCGGTTGCGCTTACTTTGGGTATCGCATCCCCGTTGCGGTATTTGGTCACTTTCAGGTTAGTGACCATCCACTCCTGATTACCGATTATTATTGTTTCATATACATTACCATCTATATCCGTCACTGTGCCGGTTGGTGGAGGGATCTCCTGCACCTGCGTGATGAGTTGTCGGTAATCTATTACTTTTGGTTTATAGTAATTCACTATTTCCTTTCCAAGTATATCGACTTCAATTCCTACACCTACTTCAGCTCCTCCATACAACTCCCACCAGGGACTTTGATCAACGTCAGCATCGAATTCCAGATAACCATTCAGATCGACGTATGGTCCAGCAACTCCGTATAGCATTAGGTTAAATTGTGGGCCAGTATAAGCTTTTATATTGCAATCACCAGAGATAGAAGGAGTAACGTAAGTAAATTCCTTTGAAAAATCGCTGATTGCATCCCAACTGCCATTTGAATAGTCTAAACCGGATTTTAGAGTCGCGTTCTGTGTAACTCCCGCAGTTAACTGTGCCGATGTAGAACCTTCTATACCTACGGTTAAAGCCAATTTAGGAACAATTACAATCGGTACCCATCCAATCCATATAACATATGGATCAAACCATAAAGTTGCGACATCATATTCTTTTTGTATACTTGTAAATTGATCCCCCAAATAAATTTTAAGTTCAGCTGTTTCAACAACCGTATTGACAAAAGATAACTCTTGCAGTTTATTGTCATCGATTTCGATATCAAATTCAAAACTGGGATCAATTGTCAACCCGCCGGAGGCTCTTATCTGATCATTAGTTGTAGTTACCAAATCTCCATCAACGTCATAAAGAACAATGTTATCTATCGCTATATATATTCCGTCTACACTGGATTTATTTAGATCTATAGATACTCCTTTCTGAAGACTATTCATACTTTCTGTGCTTATATCAGCGACCGTTAGCCTTTTTTCAGCATTAATTGAAGCCTTTTCAAATACTTCTTCCATATTTGCCTTAGTTGTTGTAATGGTTATCTGATCACCCTGTGTGGTTTTACTAGCAACTTTTCTGAGCAATCCATTTGGAAGCTTATCTGCAATATTGGCAACGAGCACATCATTGATAGCGAGATTCTGCACGGTTGGATCGTTAGCTGGAAAGATCATCGTCGTTCCATCTTCCGACACAGAGACGATATTCTCTGCAGTTGAGCTTTCAAGAATCTTAGTCACCTCGGCTATTTCATACGTCTCTACTTGCTCCTCCGGCCCTGTAGGACCATTATCGCACATGACAAACAAAAACAGTGTCAAAACGATTATGAACCGTTTCATGTTCTTCTCCTTTTTGCACATAACATTGACAAATTTTAAATTCTCTTTATTAGCTCTCTTTAAGAGATCGAAAAACAGTTGGAAAGGGAATGCCAGATATCTTATTTAAACACAAAGCGGTTTAACGTGAGGATCAACTCAGGTCTAAGTTTGTATGCATAATTGAAGTATTTATATAGTAAAATAGTACCGGAAGATATGTAATAAATAGTAATATGTCAAGGTGTTATTGTTTTTTTTTAAACGAGAGCAAAAGAAAGTGTCAGTCCACAGAAATATTTCGAGTTTAAAGGCAAGGTAAGTAATATAAAAAGTCGCGCACAATGCATTTAAAGCCACCCTAAGCGCTTATTTTAGTAAATAGGTGCTGGTCAACCACTGCCTGTACTCAGTCCCAAAAAAGCTAAAAATAGTTAAAAACATACTTGTATCCTTAGAAAATATATTAGATATTAGTAGACTTAATGAATATACCTCCAATATTAAAAAGGATTTGACTGTGCAATTCACAAAACTCAGAAAGCTTCGTTTAATGAATGAACTCTCGCTCGACGATGTTGCTTTGGAAACCGGATTGTCCATTGGTTTTATTAACAGGATTGAGAGAGGTTATGTCGCTGACATTAAAAATCCAGCGAAGAGGAAAAGGCTGGAAAACTATATTAAGCAACTTGAAAAAAAGACTAAAGAGAATTTTAGACTATAACCGCACTTTTGCTGGCCTCAGAATAAATTGAAATTATTCATGTACCTCGTCAAAGCATTTCGGACTGATTTGCATATAAATTAAGAGATACTTTTGACATATCCAAATAATTATTCCCTTTGTTTTTGTACAGGTTTTGAGATTCCTAATTACCGAGCGATGCAATATAGGAATTGATACCCCCTCAGAAATATCTCGTCCCCGGCAATCGCCGGTGAAGAGTCAAATTTATCATCGAGCGTGTTTGTTGCCAGAACATCGTATTCACTGCCATTATTCAGTACAAGTGTAACTCCATCCCTGCCTAAAACATACACCCGGTCATTCACACCCACGGGAGAGGAATATACACCACTGATGCCGTCAAGCCGCTGGTTTGAGTAATGCGGCTGCCCAGTAGCAGTATTGAGACAGGTCAGAAATCCATTGTTGCTTTTCAGAAAGTACAAATTACCTCCGAGAAGCAACGGTGACGGCGTGTATGGCGTAAACTGATTATATGCCCAGAGTATAGCCGGAGATCCGCTGATATCTCCTTTGGCTTCTTCAAGGCGAATAGCGCGAAGCGCGAAACCTCCAAATCCGCTTAAAACATAAACTACCCCATCAGCAGCTACAGGTGAAGGAATGACGTTCCTGGTTAGACCGTCATCTTCCCAGACCAACTCCCCGGTAGCCAAGTCGTAGCTTCGAATTTTACTCGTGGCAGTGGTGATAACCTGTGGCTTACCCGCTACCTCCACGATCAGCGGTGTCATCCATGTCGTACCTTCATCCCTGTTCTTCCGCCAGATCTCATCACCGGTAACAGCGTCGAGTACCACTATAAAGGACTGGCCTTCATGATCCCAGTTTACAATAAGCCGGTTTTTATACAGTACTGGGGAACTGCCCTCGCCGAACTGCATCACTTTGCTCATGTCGCCGAAATCCTTCTCCCACAACAGATCTCCCCCAACAGTGAAGCAGTACAGACCTTGGGATCCGAAGTAGAAATAAACACGTTCTCCGTCCGTTACCGGGGAATTTGTAGCAAATGTGGAGGACGGGTGTTGTCCTTCATGAGGAACTTCTTCCCTGACCATATGTTCCCATTTGATCTCGCCGGTCGTTCGGTCTATACACATCACCACGAACTTTACTGGCTGAGTATACCTGACGCTCATACCACGGCCACGGGATCCAGAGCTGCCGGTCTCAGATGATATACCCGCAGTCAGAAATATATCATTTCCCCAGATCGCCGGTGTTGCATAACCATTTCCGGGAAGGGGGATTTTCCATCGAATATTCTTTTGTTCGCTCCATTCAACAGGTGGATTCCCTTCCGGAGCAGCACCTGTCATCAATGGACCGCGCCACTGGGGCCAATTCTGAGCAGAAACAAAACTCACGTTAACCAGAATTACTAAACATGAAATCATAATAATCCATCGGACTAATTTTTTCATTTTAATTCCTCTTCTATTTGTTATGGTAAATTATATTACAATAAATATACAATTCAGGCCGAATTTTTAAAATTTAACAGATAATTACAAATATGCAAGAGTTTTATATTTGCCTCCTTTTTCAGATTATTTTCATATATAACTCATCACTTCTACACTTCTGCAGCGAATAATCCAAGAAATGCGGTGAATACATGCTCAAAACCACTGGAAATGCTATGAATAATCTTAAGAATCTTTAAGGTAGAACAGAGTGGTAGTTCCACCCTTATTCTTCAAGCTTATCCTACTTCCCCTACTTACCTTCCATACTAGGAAGAGGATCGTTGCTATTAAAAATAGACAAAGAGAGTTTCCATGTGTCGTCAGGTTGCCTTCTGTAGATATGAAGATACTTATTATTGATAGGTATCGGATCTTCACCTGATTTCGGAGTTATCAAGCCTGTACATTGGCCTGGTACAATTGCCTGATCACCAACTATATCTATCTTATCCGGAACATGTTTGCTTTCAAAGGTGAATTGATCAAAAGAAGTCTTCATATAAGCTCGAATTGCTTCTTTACCTGTTAATGTAGGACCATTTGGTTGCATTAATACTACATTATTTGTGTACGCTGCTATATTTCCTTCAAGGTCACCCACTGCTGCAGTTCTATCATATCCATCCTCCATTTGCATTATAGCTGCAACATCTGCCTCTATATCAACACCCTGGCCACAGCCGGTGATCAAAAAAACTGCGAAAATCATTAGTAATACAAATGCTTTTCTCATGGTACTTTCCTCCATGTATGAAAAGTTTACGTTGTTCTCAAACCTCAAAGTTCTCCCACTCATACTTGACTCTCACCATAAGCTTCTTAAACCGCTCCTCGCCGCGGATGTTTTCGAGGAAGGGATCGTAGTCATTGAGGTGCGGGTAGTTTATCCAGCCCTTTCCAACTGCGTTTTCAAGCCAATCCAAAGCCTCCTCTTTTTTGTCTATCAATGAATAACGTTCTGCCATCCACCACGAATACCATGTATCTCGCCTTGCCCATATTTCAAGTTCCCTGCTAATAGAATTCAGCATCCCTGATTTTTCTCCCTGCAAAGCATACTTCAGCAGAACATTCATTTGGGTAATAAAGTTGTCAGGCGAAGTTTGGGCACATTTATCTATAAGAGAATACGCCTCTTCGTATCGTTTGAGCCATGAAAGGCAAATTACTCGCCAATATTCAATCATAGGATTCTCAGGTGAAAGTTGACCTGCTTTTTCGTATAATTTAAGTGCTTGATCATATTGCCCTTTAAACAAATATGGACCTCCTAACATCAAAGGACCAAGATAATTGAGCGGATCGACTCGTGCAATTTTCTCAGCGAGCTGAAGAACCGTAGACATTTTCCCAACCGCTGCATATGCAGCCGCAAGCCAGAACATTGTATCAGGATCGTTTGGATCCACGTCAAGAGCGCGACTCAGGTGTTGAATACTCTGTTTTTGATCTCCACGAAACGCTAAATATATGATTCCAAGAACGAGGTGTCCTTGAGGTGACTCCGGATCCAGTACAAACGCTTTCTGTACATATTCCTCTGCTTTATCGATGTGATCCTCACCCCCTAATCCAATATTGGTATATTGAAAATACGCGTACCCTATACCAGCATACAACACTGGATTATCCCCTATTATGTTTAGGGCATTCTGTAAACCATGTAACGCGCGATCAAGCCCCTCTTTTGACCACTGGTTGATGTCATACTTTGCTCTAAGATAACACTCATAAGCCTGTACATTGTCGATAGGCCGCTCGGCGATTTGTTTATTCTCTTTTTGTGTCAATTTCACTTTGAGAGCATCAACAATCGACCTTGATACTTTCTCCTGAATGTCAAATATATCGTCCAGAGTCCCATCGTATTTCTCCGCCCACACATGATCGTCTATCGGTGCATTGATAAGCTGTGCCATTATTCGGAGGTTGTTTCCGGCCTTGCGGACTGAGCCTTCAAGGACGTACTGTACATTCAGTTCTTTAGCGATTATCCTTATTTCTTTCTTAGTATCTTTAAGCATCATAGCTGACGTACGCGATATCACCCTGAGGTCATGTATATGCGACAGGTCAGTGATTATCTCTTCCGTAAGTCCGTCACTGAAGTATTCCTGTTCAGGATCGGAACTCATATTCTCGAATGGCAGGACAACGATCGATCTTTCAGTTTCTATTACTGTAACTGGAGAAGGGAGTTTTATCTCCCCTGATAATTCCTGCATACTCTGGTATCTGACTGCGGGATCTTTTTTAAGGCATTTATTAATGATCGCGTCAAAGTAATTCGGTATATTTTTGCGCAGAGCAGTTGTACTCTCCGGATCGGTATTTACCACCGAGTACATCACAGCCGCTTCATATTCGCCTTTGAAAGGGATTTTTCTAGTCAGCATTTCGAATAACACTACACCGAAAGACCAAATGTCCGTACGATGGTCTATATCTTCAGCTTTATACTGCTCCGGAGACATATATTTGGCAGTACCGACAGTAGAAGATTCCATTGTAAGTTTAGTGACACCTTTCATCTGCGCCAGGCCAAAGTCGAGGAGTTTTACTCTACCAGAGTTATCAATAAGGATATTCTCGGGCTTTATGTCGCGGTGGGTGATACCCGCCTTGTGTGCTTCCTGCAATCCTTCACACATCTGTGTGGCAATGTCTATTACGCGGTCGAGTGGTATTTCGCCTTCCTGTATCACATCCCGGAGAGACTTCCCGTCAACATACTCCATGGCTATGTAGGTATCACCATCATGCTCACCTATCTCAAAAATCGTCACTATATTAGGATGGTTCAATTTCGCCGCAGACTTTGCTTCACGCTTGAACCGTTCGACTGCCTTTTCGTCGGAAGTAAAATGTGCCGGCAGGAACTTCAACGCTACTTTCCGTTCCAGCTTGGTATCCTCCGCAAGATATACCTCTCCCATGCCGCCTTCACCGAGTTTTTCGAGGATCTTATAGTGTGCTATTGTTTCACCGATCATATTTATATCCACCCTTATTTATTCTCGTCTTTGAACAATTCCTTCAGCTCCTCGAACCAGTTGACGACGACGTTGATCTGGATTAATTCTTTCATATCCAAAATCCTTTACCATCAGGAAATTGTATTTATTCGAAAATCACAACATTAATATCAATATTATCCCTTCGGTTTCAGCAGGTCTATAAAAGGCTTGTAATCGAGCAACGATTCAAATTCGATATATCTATGAAAACCACCATAATAAGAAAACCTGCGTGAAAATAGTTCTTTAAGGATATCTACAGCCTGTTCTTTTTTGCCAAGCTGGGCAGTAATTCGTGCCTTCCAAAGTAAACTGCCCGATCCTAATGGATCTTGATTATTTATCAAATTAATTATTTCCTCTGCTTTTTCAGAGTTTCCGAGACAAGCTGAGATACATCCAATAAAGAATTGATATGTTATATTATCAGGATTTTCTTCGATCAGCTTTTCACAGATTTCTTGTGCCACATTAAGACTATCCGAATAATAGTAAGTTAATCCTAACCTATGGTGATCATCTGGTGAAGACGGCGGATGGATTCTGAACCACTCAAATGCCCGATCGAGCATTTTACGGGAAGCATCATTGTATCCGTGGGCACGAAGTTCTAAAGCTGCATTAAGCATTAAGAAGGTTGGATTCCCTTCACTCGTTTCAATTCTCTCATCGATAACCTTATGTATATCGTCAATCCTGTTCATCGCAGCAAGGGGCCAAATTTGCAGATTCCAATATTCTGTCCAGTCCGGATAGTTCTGCTGTCCCCTTTGCGCTGCTTCATATGCCAATTGATAATCACCCAACATATAATGAGAGCGCGATAAACACAACCAATATCCGCTCCATCCTCTCATTGGACCTCGCTCAGGATCAAGCGTTAAAAGTGCGGTGACAGCCTCCTGCGGCCTATTCCAGCGCAACGATTCCGCTGCATAATTGTAGACCGCTTTTGATCCGGGTGCCAATTCTGCAGCTTTGCGAGTCGCACTATATGCCTCTTCTATATTTTGTTTACTTGCTGCCTGAAGCCAGTCCAGCATGAAGCAGTAATATTCCGAGAGTTGATCTCTTTTTTTATCGAGCACAGGTAACAAACTGCGAACTCTATCCATATTGCCATTACTTGAACTTACTGCAGAATAAAAAAGAGCAACCACAAATGTTGAATCTTCTGCATATGCTTCACTAAAATGCTGATCTGCGTCACTATATCTTCCATTAAAATAATCTTCTAAGCCTAAATTAAACTCCTTGTACGCTTCAATATTTGGAGGATCATACCCTATTAATGCCGAAGTTGCCAGCCGCTCATCCAGCACCACAGCTAAATAGCCGAGCACTTTTTCACATAATTGGTTGATCGCCCCGGTTGGCGCACTGAGCTGCCCCCGCACCGGATCTAACGCTCCGCGCTGTTCGTCATTATATACATCCTTTACTTGTGTTCGAATTAAGAGTTCTTCACCCTCACGATAATATTGTCCTGAAACAACCACACCTGCTCTGGTTTCCTCTGCCAGCGCCCGGAATGGATCGGTAATCCGTCGGGATTCCGCTACCGTGCTTAAGTACAGTGAAGCCTTAAGCGCCGTCGGCCACTCGATCACTTCGATTATGCCGGTATTCTGAAGGCCCTGCGTGATACAGTCGCCCATCAGTTTGCCGTATTGATCGAGCTCCGGATCACCAGTTTCATTCTCGAAAACCGCGACAACGATACGATTCTCTACAAGATTCGAGTCTTCCGTGCGAGTCGACCAGAAGAAAACTGAAGCAGCAATAAGAATAATTGCCGCGGCGGACATCAAAACAGGAAACTTTAGGTGTTTTTGGACGGTTTTTTCTACTTTTGCGTCACCTGTAACATGCTTATCTATCACAGGCGCCGGAAGCCCTTCACTGGTGAGTGCGTAAATCTTTAACGGACGACCAACGTTCTTCAACTCTCTTTCACCAATAAGCACCGTGACGATCTCAGACTTATTACGGACGTCATCGTACACTTTTTCGGATATGCAAATACCCCCAGGCGCGGCCAATGGTTCTATACGGGACGCTATATTAACGCCATCACCGAATATGTCTCCTTTTTGAATTACGACATCACCAATGTGAATCCCGATGCGTATTTTGAAATCTGGCTCATCCTTCAAACTACGCTGCACTTCTATCGCACAGGTAACCGCTTCCACAGCGCTGTGAAAACTCGACAGGGTGCCGTCGCCGATCTCTTTGAGGAACTCACCATTGTACTGTGCAATAAGCGGTTTTAAGGTATCCCGTTTCCTCTGAAGCACCTCCAGGGCTTTATGTTCATCCTTCGACATCAGGGCGGTATACCCCACAATGTCAGTGAACATTATTGCTGCGAGTTTACGTTTTTCACTCATTAGAAACCTCTTGAAAAGAAAATTTCGTAAAAAATGTCACAATAGAGATTGTAAAAACTGTAAGATCAGGGATGCCCGTAAAGTCAGCTCAATTCAATTGGGCTTAATACGAGTTCTGGATCAGATTTTAGAATGTATGTTTGTGATGAGTAATTTGCAGATTAATATAACCTTAAAAGGTATATAAAAAAAAAGGAATTGTCAATATTTTATTGAAGATAAGGTAAGTAATATAAAAAGCCGCGTACAACGCATATAACGCCACCCTAAGCTCATGTTTTAGTTAAAGAGTGTCATAGGATAGGTGTTTAAGCAGGGCTTAAAACTTCACTAAAATGCTATTGGGCAGATAATGTCATCTTCCTGCCGTGTATAAATGTAATCTTCCCAATAAGCCATAAAAAAACTAAATAAAGTCAAAAACCTGCTTGCATGCTTAAAATATATATTAGATATTAGTAGACTTAAAGAATAAACCTCCAATATTAAAAAGGACTTGACTGTGCAATTCACAAAACTCAGAAAACTTCGCTTAATGAATGATATCACACTTGATGAAATTGCTATGGAAACCGAATTGTCAATTGGTTTGATTAGCCGGCTTGAGAGAGGTTATGTCACTGAGATCAAAAACCCGGCGAAGAGGAAAAGGATGGAGAACTATATAAAACATCTTGAGAAAAAGACTAAAAACGAGTTTAAACTTTAATCGCACTTTTGCTTCAATTTATTTAGATAATTGTCATGAACCTTAATATTTATCACCCTCTAAGTAACTTCTGTGCGATCTGATTTTCATTTAACCTCAATGCCCCTCTCCATGTATACTGGAATTCACTCTTAGCATCAATTCTTGGCAGTAAATGATAAAAATTGTTGGCAATATCTGTCGGCAGTAATATACTTCCGTCTTTCTCGATCACTGCAACATGTTTCAGGTTTTCCGGATGGTAGACATCCATTGAACCTTTTGGATTCTTCTTTACCTTGAATCCCCAGCTATTCAGTACATCTAATAGTTGATCGTTATCCATTAGAACGTAATCACTCTCCGTATACTTTTGGGTTGATGCGGTTTTTTTGAATATAGGCAAATTATACTACGAATAAAAAATTTAAGAAACAATAGGAATTTTGGGGCAGTTTTACAACATGTTTTGTGGTTATATATAGCAGATTAAACAGTATGTTTTGTACAATCCATCAATTTCTATGGTGTTTATCTGCATACTTCTCAATTACTGTTTTGGCAGCATGTTCAGTACTGCAACCTGATTTTATCAAGGTGTAAAATTCCTTCAGCATTTCTATTTCTTCTTTGAAAACATCTTTAACATGAGCTATGCGATCTCCTTGATACTGATGAGTTACTGGGTGTTTTGGGTACTTGTGTTTTATCTTTTCAAGGAACGCCTGTTTCTCTGCCTCGTTCTTGAAATCCATCTTTTTCCGAATCTCCAACTCTCTCCCTTTAGCAATTTGCTCGGCAACCAAGTACGATACAGTCGCCTGCATTCGCTCTTCTCCTTCTCCAAATTCTTCAACGTCTTTCTTCCGGTGTTCTTCTGAGTAACTCAATACTTTGGACCAGTATGTCGTCATATTGTTTATAATAAATTCTTCTAACGTCATCTTATAAATCCTGTAAATTTGCGTTTTGAAAATGTTGGAGTGATTGGATTAAAAGTTAAGAAATACATTTAGTCTATGCAAGATTTTTTGTTCGCTTCCCGAGCACAAAGTCTATATTTCGTATATAATGTAGCCAGTTTAGCAAACACCACCACCCACACTGTAGTGAAATGTATCCAAAAATATTAAAACCTGTCGGAAATGTAGCCAGTTACCTAAATTATCTCACTTTGGAGAAATGTATCCAGTTAAATGTAAAGGTTGGGGGGGTAGTAGTGGGAAAAGCATCCCTTCGGGACAAAACAGCGCGTTTAGAGGCGATCTGCGGGAGTTTTTTTAAAAAAGGGGTGGTTGAGTAGGGGATTTTAAGGGATTTTAGTGGTATAATAAAAGTCAATCATACTCTCGAAAAAACTCATAATCGATTTCATATGCTTTTTTAGGTTTTAAACCTAGTTCGAGGCGCTCGAACATTTCAACCAACTTTTCTCCATCGACTAATTCAATTGGCTCTACACCATCTCTTCTCGCTTCCTTCTTTGCTTCCAAAGTAAAAGATCCTGTTGTTATTATAATTCCTTTATCAGCTCTCCCCTGAATTGCACCTCGAAAATCTCTTAGTTGGGAAGAAGAAACTGAACCTCTATATCGTTTGCTTTGAAACAGGACTCGAAAACTCACCAATGGATTTATTTTTAGAATTCCAATTCCGTCTATACCTCCATCACCAGATTTACCCGTAACGGAGACTTGTTCAAAACCGGATTCGCGTAAAAGTCTTTGACAAATTTTTTCAAAACTATTTGGAGACATATTCTGAAGGATATTTAGCAATTTGCCCTTGGTGTCAATATATTCAGGAACAATATGGCTATCTATGTCTTCAGGTTTTTTATCTTTACTTTCCAAATCGCTTTTGTCACTTTTTACATAACTATCCTGGATTATCTTGAAATGTTTTTTTACATCATTATCCGATAATTTTACTTTCCAACCCATATCAGTAAGATTCCATACTCCTCTTTGAGATGAATCTAAAAAACCAGATTTCACACAGTATGACCTTGCCCAAGCAATTTGGTTTCTTACTCGTGACACTCCACTTTTTAAAGTCTCTTCTTGCTCAATTTCCGTTATTTTGAGTTTGTCAATAACAAAATCAGAAACCTCAGATGGTGTACCTGATCCACCAAGTTCCTTTAAAGCATCTATAACAGGAATAAAATATTTCAGAAATTGCGGTCCTTGAACATTAGCCATTTATTAATTCCTTTTGGGTTTAGTAGCTGACTATATTTAATTTCTATATCTCTTATCCGCTCTCAAAGTTATAACTAATTTTAAAAATAGCAAATCTTTCTTTAATATCGGTATAAGAATTGTATAATTATACATTTCTATCAAAGGATATTTAATGTCCCCTTCATTGCTTACACCCTTATGTAAGCAGGCCGAAATAATTGCAAAAGGAGATCAATATCTATCTCAGAATCTCACTCCAATGAGCGACCTTTCCAACCACAGTAAAGACTCAGTACAGCGTCAATGAGTCATTAATAAACCTTCAATGAGGACATAGTGAGCCATCAGTGAAGGTATAGTACACACTTAATGAACTACCAATGACGTCTTAATGAACACTTAATACCCATATAATACAGACATAGTGCAGTTTTAAGCTCAGAAATCCCTTCCTAAGCTCAATTTAACTTAAAGAATAGAACCTAGTCGGCTCTATTCCTCTTCAAACCGGTTAAACGCCTCTTCTGCATCTTCATCCATTATATTTGCGTATACTATAGTCGTATTTACTGAAGCGTGCCCAAGCTGTTGCTGAACCAAACGAAGGTTGTTATTTGATATTTTATATAGATGGCAAGCATGATAATGCCTCATGCTGTGAAAGGAATGATGAGAGGGCAAATTTGCCCTCCTTGCCCATTTCTTAAAAATTTTCTGGAGTGCTGAGCGAGTGAGTTTTTCCCCTCTCGATGAGTGAAACAGATATGTGGACGACTGTTCCCGCTTTTCAAGATACTTCTTAAGGTGAGTCTTCGTTTTAGGGCCAAACCTGACAACACGCCGTTTCCCTCCTTTTCCACTTTCCACTACAAGTGATGATTCGTTATAATTAAGAAACAGGTTAGATACTTTGAGATCTGAGACTTCCTGAACACGCAGGCCTGTATTTAACGTCAGATCTATAATCATCCAATCTCTTACAGCAATCCAATATCCTCTTCGTTCCGCAAGATCAGCAGCATCCGAGCAAACTTTAATAAGGCGCTTTTCTTCTTCTTCATTAAGATACTTATCTGGTGTTAGTGTCCATTGCATAATTACCTCTCATTATGAAAGTCAAAAAATTTCCTTGTGGGTCCCATCGAAGACACTCTACTCCCCCGACTGTTGCCCTGGAGAGATCCACAGTCTTAAGCAAAGTTCAAAATTGTCTATAGAAATACAGGTACCTATCTTGAGGAGTTTTCGGAATCTGTTATTTTTTGGGATTTTTTTTTCACTGACTATTAAAGAGGCAAGGTTATTATATTTCTTATACCAATTTTGAAGGATGTTGAATGGAAAGACACTTTAGGAAAGTGTCCAGTTTCTACAAAGAAAATTCGTGTCAGACGATGAAAAGCATCCCTCCGCTCAGAAACACCAAATTTATTTGATCAACGACCAATGTTTGAAAAAATTAAAAACAAGAAAGTTTTAGAGAAAAGAGAAAATTGAAACCACCCTCTGGTGACGTGCCTTAAGGGGTGGCTTATAGTGTAGATTTCGAAAGTTTTGGGAATGGAGATTATAGCTTTGACAAGCGTCTTAACGTTTTACGGTATAGTGTTATGAAGTGATCTGGTGTATGCGCCTGAGGCCCATAGAAAGCACGGGCATCTATACCATTTAAGTTATCTAGATGTAAATCATGCCTTATCTTTCCTAAGGTGTTTTTGTCTGCCTCTCTGCCATTGGTCGAATAAAAAACTTGAGTACGTAATGTACGTGTTTTTTTACGACCAAATAATCCTTTCTCAGGTACATTTCGCGATATATTTATCCTGTTGCCCACTCCCGTTGCGATACTAAAATAACAATTATAGTCTATCAGTATTTTTTTAAGTTTCCGCCATTGAACTCTACGGTCTCCGCGCTCGACAAGACGTGAGTTACTATTTATCCATCTCGCAATTTCTAAGGCCTCTCTATCAGCTAAATCTGAAACATTTGTTTCACCAACTAACCTATGTTGTGCTACTTTGATAACCAATCTAAATAAATCATTTTCTTTACATGTTAGAAGGAGCCCGTTTTCATCTAAAAACACTAGTAATGAGACCAAAGCCGTACGCTTATTACCGTTATGAAAAGGATGGTTTAGAACGATTGAATGCATAAGGGCCGCACCCGCCATCTCAGTTGTAGGGTATTTAATCTCATTTTCTAATGAAGTACTAGGTCTGTATAGCGCAGATGCTAAAAGATCTTCACTCTTAATACCGGCAGGACTAATCGGATCATCTGCTTCTTGAAAATCCACGACAAGAGCATTATGTATAGCTGAGACTTCCTCTAACTTAAGCATACGGAGCTCCCGTTGATGCCCTATTATTTCCCATTTTAGAGGTTTAGGTATTTGTACTGCATCAGGGGTAACTTCTTTTTCGCTAACATCAGCAATGTTTCCACGACGCCGTGACTCTGCTTTCAGCTTAGCAATTGAACCCTTCGGCATTCGTCTCACACTTGGTCGCATCACTATATTAAGTGAAGTCAGAATCTCTCGCAGACCATTTGTATCTGTTTGAAATATTTTCTGCCAGTATTCTGGAGAAGTAAAATCTTTCTTTGTTGCGATTCCAAGTGCACGACGAGCCAGATTGACTTTTTTTTTGGGGATTGTATCAGTAGGTGATTCAACTTGATCTATGCCCTCGTCCCAAAGTAATACTAATGCCTCATCAAGGTCAAGTTTTGCCTCTAAAGCGAGATTCGATACAGTGTGTTTTACCCTAGCCACGGATTTTCTCTGTTATTATTGAATAATCCAAAAAAGCAAAATATACGAAGAATGTAATTGTTTGTAAAGTGAAATTTTTAATTGAGGAAAAAATAAAACTAGTTTAAATTAGCCTAAGCTGGATAAAATAACATTAAGTAAATAATTTACCCACATAATCCATTTAAAGCCGCTCTAAACGCGCTTATTATTAAAAGAGTGTGGGTTTTGTGGGACCACTATTTAAAATCGGTTTACATTTAGTTTAAAACAGGGAGTAGTTGAAAATTAAATCTGATGGATTTCTTGTAGTTTTTCAGCAGATCATTGCTTCCCACTGTGTAAATAGTTGCTGTTTTACTATCAAACCATTAATTATAATTATACTTCTACACATATAACTTTACATTCTCCAAATTTAAAGAATTCCGATCCCATCGTTCCCTAAAAATCTACTTGGTTTATTGCGATAATCTTCCAGATCTGTAGCGTAAAGGAGATACTTTTTTGCCCTTGTAATTCCAACGTAAAGGAGACGACGTCCCTCCTCAATTCTATCAATGTCATTATCACGTAATGCTCTAAAATCAGGTACTTTTCCGTCATGGAGATCAATTATTGCTACGGCTTCAAACTCGCGACCTTTTGCTTTATGCATTGTAAGAAGTTTTATACTATTTGCAGTATCAGCAAATAATCCTAGGTCCTCTATTGTAAGGTTTGCAATATCTACATTATTGCGCTTCATATCACCAATCATGTCATCAACTGACTGTCTGAGTATAGTAGCAGATTCAACAGAAATGAGATGACTTTGAGACAACTCCTGTCCCATTGCAGTTGCCGCCTCTGTTAACCACGCAACACCACTTTGTTGATCATCCATAATTTGTCTACCAATCCGTAGAATTTTTAGTGCTAATAGCCGACCTTCAAAAGAATACAGAGTAAATGGGCGCTGGCCAGAAAGGGTGTTTAATGTTAAATAGAGTTCTTTTTCCAGTTGATGAAAAATTTTAGGACTATTCATGACTAAGCAGGCACAAATCTGCTCTGCTATTGATGCGAATAGGTGAGTTCTTTTATATGGGCGAGCCCCAGGTCCAACCACTGGAATTCCATATTCTCTTAAAAATTTAGCAAGAGGAAATAGTTTAAACCACCAAGGCGATAGTATTGCGGCCTCACCGTATGGTATCTTCTGTTCTTCTAATGCTGGAAGAAAATAATCTGTAATTGCATCAAAAGAATTATCCGTGTTCACATATTCAGGTTTCACTCCATAGTCTGCATTTACACCAACAGCTTCCATTGTAGGACTTCTTGGACAAAGTCGTTCCGCGTGTTCAACAATATAAGTGCTACATCTAAAATTACCTACTAATGAAAAATTGTCTCTTGCATTTATCTCTTCGGCAAACTCATTAAGTAAAGCTGGAAAAGCCCCAGCAAATCCAAAAATTGACTGGTAAAGATCTCCAACAAGAAAGAATTTTGTTTTCTCATATTGTGCAATTATCCTAAATATTTCTACCTGTAGTGCGCTTGTATCTTGAAACTCATCAACAAGTAACCATTTGTATTTGGATGCCAATGAATGCGCCACACTCGGATAATCGGTTAATATTTGGTAAGTGTAATAAACTATACTCGGAAAATCCATAAGTCCTTTTGATAGCAAAGTATCCCAAAAATGTATCACAACTTTATCGGCAACATCAGGAATCTGACAAGGACTACCGTCAGGCTGTCGATTCAAATTTAATAATGAATCATATGTATTAGATCCAAGCTTAAAGTGATCAAGTGTTTGCATAACATTATCTTTATAGATTTCACAATCGGTAGGTATCACAGTAAAACCACTTTTATATTCTGGAATGAGTTCATAAAAGAAATTGAGTATATTTATTAGACAAAATGAATGAATAGTTGAAATATCACAATAATCTTCATCACCAGATCGCCCATAACATCTTAATCGGTACTCAATTTCATGTACAGCTGCATTAGTATAAGTAAGGCAAGCAATCTTGTGTGGAGAGTTTCTTACATCTTGAATACAATTGAGCATTTTTGCAACAAGAGTTCGAGTTTTTCCGCTTCCAGGACATGCCACTATCAGATTATTATCGGTGCATTTTATTGCATCTTGTTGTGTCGAAGTGAGAATCATAATTCCAACCATTCAATTGCATCACGAATATATTTTGGTACAATTTCAGCCTTATTAACGTATTTAGATGTTACTTGAGCAAATCTTGCTTTACCAAATCTCTTTGCAGTATTGAGTACACTGTCTCTAAGAGGTTTCAAAATCTTTTTTTTCTGTATAGACTTAATACCTTTACTAGATAATTCAGTAAAACCGTCTTTGAGTTTTTTAGTAACACGAGTTGCACCAAGTTCCTCAGTTGCGCTTGCCAACATTTTTAGGGTACCTTTTAGAGTGACTGCTCGTTCGAAAGTTGTACTACAACGAAAAACTTCAACGAATTCACTACAAAGTGGTTCCAATTCTGGTGGTTGCAAAGATTCTTCTTCATTTAATATGTTTGAATCGCTTGGTATAAGGTCACCATCTGCAACGATTGCACATTTTTTTGGCATTCCCATATTATTAAAAAGTTTTGCATAAACATCAAAATGGATGCCGTAAATGGGTACAACTGATACTCCATGTCTTTCTAAGTCAATATTAAGAACATGTTTTACCAGTGGTGGTATTAGAAATAACTCTGCAGGACCTTCAACAAGAATGACTTTTCGAGTGTAAAGTATTGTTGAGCGTGTTGCATCAAGATATCTTTCTAAATCTGCAACTTCCGGGTCTTCGAGAATTCCGTTTCTATATGGAGTAGTTCCAATAGTAGCCGGATTACCTTGATTTGTAAGTACTACAACAGAGTCGAGGTTTGCCGCTGAGGTAATGTGTGTGCTGTGTGAAGAAAGGATTGTCTGAAATGGTTTGGATTTGAGACTCGAAAATAGCACTCTTTGAAGTTGTGGGTGAAGGTGTGCTTCTGGCTCTTCAACAAAAAGCAACTGTCCTGCACATTTTTTACTTCTAACGCGACGTTCGAAAGTTTCCATCAACATACTCACGTAAAGGATGTTATTTAAGCCAAGCCCATTTCTATAAGGTTCAAAATCTCGCAAAGCGTCATTACTAAGTAATATTGTAAGTGAGCGTGCAATTGAAGAAAAAGAAGGATCAGCCATACCTAGTCTTACATTCATTTGAAATGCTTCACCAGCAGTCTTTCTGAATTCACCGTCAATTGCATTACCAGCATCTGCGATTGTCGGTCTTTCAGATATAGCCTCGTTTGCTTCGCGTAGAATGTTTACTAAACTATCTTTCTCATCTTCTGGAATTGCGCTTGAATCCAATAAACGTCCTAATGGTGATGTACGACTTTGTCTAAGATCATGGCGAACATCTCTAAGCGCAGGTAGAAAAACTACTTGAAATTGTTGAAGGTCAGAAAAGCGTACTGAATGCCCTAAATGCTCATACCATTGAACTTCTGATGGATCGTTTTGACCACCACCAGTGAGTTCCCAATGATAGTCATCAAGGGTAAGGTTTGTTGGTATTGGTTCCTCTCTTTCTTTCAACTCTATAAATTCTCGTTTGGGCCTGAACCGGTATGTCAATCTTGCTTTTCTATTTTCTTGATCGAACTCCCAACTACCAACTAAAGCCGTTGCAGGGTCACTATCATAATAATCCGAGAACTCAATCGAAACAATGGCCTGGTTTGGATCAGTAATATCGGCTCCACAGTGGAAATCTTGTTCATCTAAAGATCGGTAATTTGACGATAAACCGGCATCCAAAGCTAGCCTTATACCAAAAATGAGATTAGATTTTCCAGTGTTATTTTCTCCAACTAAACATGTGACTCCTGAGCTAATTGAAACATCCAAGTGTTCGAAATTTCTAAAATTCCGAATTATTATTCTGGAAATATACATTAGAAATCCTCTCAATAATGTTAATGTGCTTAATGGAATAAAGGATATATTAATACCAACGTGACAAAAAGAAGCAGGAATAAATAATAACCATCAAATGACAATTAGAAAACTACTATAACTAAACTCATTGATATCTGAAGGAATTGAAGCGATTTGAACTTACTGAATTCATGACATACTATTTTATTCGACCTGTATTAAATTAATTAAACGAGGTATTTCATTTACTTTGCTTCGTTTGAAATATCTTTCTATTGCTCTACGAATACCTGTTTTTTTCATTGCGAATTTTATATCATATTTTAATATATCATAGCATACATGTACCCACATATTATAAAGGTTGGGACATTTATCTTTCTTGATAGATCTTAATTGCATTAGTAAATCAGGGATAGCCTTTAATTTAAATTCTAAATTATGATGTTCTTTACGAAAAGCTTGCATTTCATTGAGAATATTTTCTTCTCTTATGATAGACTTTGGTATTGGATTCTGAATAAGATCCTCACCTATTAGAAAATATTTGTAATAAATATTAGCAATCGTATTTGCTAAATCATAAGGAATATCATCTAATTGACCTAATTGGCTGTTTATTGCTTCTCGGCAGTCTTTGATAATTTCTTCATTAACCATGATCTCATAATCCTATAATTATTAGCACATATCTTGTTATTCAAACATATTCTCTAAATTGCTCTGAACCGCTATAGCTAACATTAATGTTGGGAAAAACCAAACAAAGAAACAGAATCTTAGTCTTAGACCTACACTCAATAGTGCTCCCCACGATTCTGGATCAAAGTTGGATTTCCCACAACATTGTACATTCCTGAGCATGCGCCATATAAACAAAATACTGACCAGAGGATTAATGGTATCTTTAAGAATTTACTTATTAATATTACTATGTAATTATTCAGATTTTCTAGGTTACTTAATAAATATCATCCGTTTTATATCACTAAAACTTCCAGCCTTTAATTGATATAAGTAAATCCCTGAGCTAACCTGCATGCCAATCTCATTTTTACCATTCCAAATATATTTATAATTTCCAGAAGACAAGTTATCAGATATTAATGATTTTACTAATGATCCGGCAGAATTGTATATTCTTAAAGTCACATAAGAACTTATTGGTATTTGGATTTGAATAGTTGTTGTTGGATTAAAAGGATTAGGAAAATTCTGTTTGAGTGAAAACTGTTTTGGAATCATATTCTCAGAAAAATCATCAATAATATTTGTTGTCAGATTAGTAAACGTAAAGCTATATTCGGTACCGTAATAATTGTCTGTAAAATAAAGTGTCGTAGCATCTATAGATACATTTCCAGAATATATATCATAGCGATTATAAAATTCTATCTGCAAAGTCGGTCCAGTAGGATTGTACGTTATGGAACCGTTAAATATCCCTGTTCCCACCGCAAACCAAGTAACATCAGCTACAACAACAGTATCATTATATGAAGCATTTGAAATTGTATAAGTATCGTTCAAACGAGGAATTGCATTCTGATCTGTGTTGTCAGTCGATGTAACTTTCCAAGTACCATTCCATAAGGCAGGATCTGCTTCGGTCACTACTGGTATTTCAGTAAACGTAAAGCTATATTCGGTACCGTAATAATTGTCTGTAAAATAAAGTGTCGTAGCATCTATAGATACATTTCCAGAATATATATCATAGCGATTATAAAATTCTATCTGCAAAGTCGGTCCAGTAGGATTGTACGTTATGGAACCGTTAAATATCCCTGTTCCCACCGCAAACCAAGTAACATCAGCTACAACAACAGTATCATTATATGAAGCATTTGAAATTGTATAAGTATCGTTCAAACGAGGAATTGCATTCTGATCTGTGTTGTCAGTCGATGTAACTTTCCAAGTACCATTCCATAAGGCAGGATCAGTGCTCTGAGATAATACAGATGAAGAAATAGAAAGTATGAGAAATATTATAACATATCTAATACTTTTCATGATCAAGACCTCTTTTAGTATTATCAAGAATACATCAACATAAATAAACAAGATTTACATATCAAAACATGAACTAATCCTTACTAAAAATAATCGAAGGGTTTTATACCAAAGCCTAAAAGAAAGGAGTTTCCTTGATAATCTTGTTTAAAATTGTCAAAATAATTGTAATTGTTTTTGTATTCTAGGAAAAATCCAAATTTATAAATATCAAAATATACTCCGAAATTTAGTGATAATTCTAAGATATCTAATTCCTTTTGTTTACTATCGCTCCAAAGCTGATCATAACCAACACCCAAAGTTATAAAAGGAAATGCTCTATAGCTATTATCACTATAATTATAAAGACAGCTTCCAAATTCTAATGCCACAGTTCCTGAATTATCAACCTTATATGGTTTTCTATCAACATTAGAAGATGAGGCCGTAAATGATAGAATAGATCTTCCATCTTCATTCAAATAAATACCCTTTAGGAAAATACCATAGCTTGCAGGTGATAGACCGGTGTTAAAATCTATTTGATGTTTTTTAATGTTAAGACCATGAACAATAAACAATGATTTCTGCTTTTTCCCAATACCTATATCAATATCATCTTGTATACTAATATTGACCTGATTTTGAGCAATTGAAATTGAGCAAAAAAATATTATAAGAATACATGCCAAGATAGTAGTTTTCATTGCTTTTCCCTCAATTATTAATGTTCATTTATGACCAATATCTACTTTACAAACATCATTCTCTTTACCTCTTGGAAATCACTAGCTTTTAATTGATATAAGTATATCCCGGAACTAACCTGCATACCGGATTCATTAGTTCCATCCCATTTATAATGGTGATCACCTTGACCTACATACCCACTGAATATCGTTTTAACCTTTACACCATTTGAATTATAAATTGTCAATTCCACATTCTCAGTTTTTGAAGCGTAAAACTTTAAAGTTGTTTCCGGATTAAATGGATTGGGATAATTCTGGTTTAAATAAAATTGTTCAGGAATAATTCCTTTCTCTTCTTCATCTCCAATAGCTGATGTTGGTCTTTGAGTAATAACATTTGGTTCATAACTTAATAAACTTGGAATTCCATTTTCAATTTTGAATTTTATGAATCTTTCAGAGACATAAGTGTAATTCCATATTTCATTAACTTTTTCTATCCATACTTCACTATTTAATTCTAAATTCCATGCTCCAATTTTTACTTCTTTGTCATTCTGAGGCTCTATAAAATACCAATCATTCCAATTTAATGCATTATCTCCCATCAAAATTGCACTAGCAGCATGTCCTGGATGACGAATTCCAATAACATAAAAAGGAAGATTAAATCTTGCATTATTTGTTGTGTCATATTTAGATGGAATTGTCCCATTAAAACCATTAATATTAATATATGTTTGAACAGAATATTCATTGCATGTCCAACTATCTGTAGCAGTACTTGTATCTGTTTTATCAATTGCATACATTTTATCTACCCATGATTCTCGTTCTTGTCTTGTTGTTAATTTATTCCAGTCACTTGGAAGATAAAGAGTTTGTCCTGATAAATAATTTTCTAAAACATCTAAGTCAGCTTGAGTTGAAGGTGTTCCGTCTCCGTCAATGTCAGACAAATCATTTGATACTCCTGATTGAATTAAATTATAATCTGTTTGGTCAACAGCTCCACTTGAGTCAACATCCCCACTTCCATAATAAATTGTTGTTTGTATTGGTTGGATAAAAGGATTTATTTCTTGGGCTTTTGAAAATTTTGGAAATAACAAAAGTAGGGCTGCCCCTGCAAAAACCAAACTATTTTTTAATTTGTTCATATACTTACCTTTAATAAAAAGTTTATTAAGTCTTTTTATCTAAGATTTAAAATGTTTTTATAATTGTACATCATTTAAACATTGCGGATTTATTCAGAAGTATTTTGTAAAATTGAAAAGATAAATTCTATACAGATAAAATCAGCCTGGTCACCCCACACAGCCACCAGTAAAACTTATTAGAATCTGAGGAATTTAGATTGATGTAAAATAAAATATGAAGTAATGTAAATACAAAAAAAGAAGAATTCAACAGATATTTGGACTATTCTTACAGAAATATAATACTTTTGCATGATCAACTATAATTAACTCTATTAGCAACCTATGTTTCTTAACTTTTAGGGGTAATTTGTCCGAAATGCTCTGAACCGCTATAATCTATCATTTAGTCCAACCTAGTGCTTTGTGAACATCCTTAAAATCTGTAAAAAGATGTTTGAAAATACTTTTTGCAAGGTTATTTATTCTTTTAGGCTTCGAAACAGTGTAATTAGTTTCATATATGAGTTTATTGAAATATCCTCTTCTAAATAGTTCTTTTACAATACATTCAATTAAGATTAAATCTGCCACTTCAAGATGTGAAATGTTATTCTTATATTTTAGTGAATCTGGGATTAATTTATCTCCATGGACAATTTTATTACGTAACCTATTAAATCTTAAAGTCCATCTCCCTGCAGTGGTAATTTCAGACTTATTTGGTTTTATACCGGGAACTTTTCTAAAGCTTTTTGATGCAATATTATTTTCAATATATTTAATAAAGTAAGCCTCTTTTGTAACTCTCTTTTTGGTTTTCTTCCCTTTTTTTTTGTGTTGTAAACCTGGAAATTTCAGAAAAACTTCAAAAGCTGAATGCATCATTACAAGTTTTGCATATGGGGAGAAACCGAAATCTTCTAAATGTGCAATTCTAAACCATTCCAGGCTTTGAAATAACCTATCTGTAAATCGATTCTTTTGAACTAAACACTGGCCAAATCCTTCAGTTAGAGTGGGAAAATAACTTCGAATACCTAAACGAACTGTTGATGGTTTATAACACCTAAATTCACCCTTACTTAGAGATGAAAAAGTACTGCTTGTTTCAAAGTCAAGTACGTGGACTATTCTATCTTTTCCGGAATTATGAATGTTTATCATCTCAAACAAATTTGTGTTAGGAAAATTATCATATGTTCCTGTATAGCAGACTTTACTTCTAATATTGAAACAAATATAATTGAGAATGAGTATGTCAACAGCTCTACGGATATCCAACACTTCTAAACTTGTTAATTTTCTAAAATTCAATTCCCCATGTGTGCAAATCGTAATATTGTTTAGAAGAAACATTCTATCTGAACGAGCTGAAAGGAAGCTTTGAGACAGAAGACTCATAATATCTTCAGAAGATTTTAAGTCATCTTGAACATTGGAGAATGGAGAGAAATGTATTGAACCAATCACAATGGATTCTTCTAGCTCGAGCCATGGGAGTATAAATATTTCTCTCCAGTTATTCATTATACTACCTAATACGTCCGGTGCATTTCAACAGCATTGCAATTAAAGAAAATAAGCGATGGAACAAATAATCTATGTACTCAGAGCGTTCTAATGGGATTGTATCAGTTTCTGTGTGCCTGATTTGGAATTTATTACCATATTCGGTCAATATAATAGCTTCAGCATCAATGAATTCTCTAATATTTTCTTCTGGGATAGCATTTTTGAGTAAAGTTTCAATTTTTTCACGCTTATTTTTACCCTTTTCAAGAGTTTTTAGCCTCTCAAAAGCATCCCATAACTTATCAACTGCTTCTTTTCGAACAGCCACTTCAGGTTTCCTGATCTTTTCTTTCGCATTTTCTAATAATTTGTTAAGTTCTTCATCTTCTGTATTTGCATATGTCGACTCGACTATTCTTTGAAGAGGTTCTGATAAAAGTCTTCTAATCTTTCCAATGTCATCAAATTCAAATGCAAGATTATTTCTGCTAAAAAGCGTATTGACTATATCGCGATATTCTCTTCTACCTTGATCAGTATTAAAAGTAATATAGTGGTTATGCTTAAAGAAATCATGATATTCTGTTCTTCTAGGTTTTGAAATCTTATCATGAAAAAATTCAATTAGATCAAAGCAATAGTAGTTAGGTGGGATCTCATTGGATCTTAGGGGCCAGGTAATAGTTGGATTACTGCCACCTACCGCTAATCCTAAGTTTTGAGAATTGCATCCAATGATTACCGGACTGTCCTCACATCTTTCTGGATACATTTCTGCTAAATAACCGTTATTCTTATAACTTTCTACGAGACTGACAATTCCACCCCAGAAAGATTCTGTTATTTCTTCACTGGTTCTGGGTGTCTCTCCAGATTCTCTTTCAGTAAAATATCTGTGTTCGTTCATATGATGAGCCTAATTGTATTTTATAGAAAATAGATTGGATAAAATTATATGTTTTCTATATATGGTGAAACTACATTTGGAAATTTTTCACGATCCCAACCCACAGGAAATGGAAGTGGAACTTTATTTAAGACTCTATCTTCCAAACCAGAACACTTTACATTGGAATAGATATGGTTAAAGATACCTTTCTTAATGATGATGATATTCTCTGGATCTAATTGTTCTATTTCCATTT
Source organism: Candidatus Zhuqueibacterota bacterium (assembly GCA_042564455.1). Lineage (GTDB taxonomy): Bacteria > SM23-31 > SM23-31 > SM23-31 > SM23-31 > JBHPLC01. The sequence goes on from JBHPLC010000005.1 coordinate 63,911, forward strand.
GCAGAATATCTATGCAGTTATTAAGAATCTGAGGTTTAAACTCTTTATTTGGGCCGTTTACAGGGCATTTGGCAGCATCAATTAAGAAATGTCCAAGTTCTTGAAATTTTTTTAGACTTTCAACTTTAGTACCTGAAATGGAAATTTTAAGGACTCCCATAATTTGTTTTATTAGTATATCACGATACTCTATCAAACCAGGTCTGTAAAAATACCGAGGAGTTTTCCCTGGTTTTACATATGGAGGAGATTCGATAATCCAGAGCAATTTTATAAGATCTGGTTTGTATTTATTATAGGCATTGTCAAAGTTCTGCTCTTTTGCAGTATTATAATTCAATCCAAATTCTTTACATTTATTGCAGTTTAAAATTTTCTCACGTATTTTATCCAAATTTATTTCTCACAAAGTAGATTAGATTTTTACATCATATTATATTTTTTGAAGTTCTCTGCCTGTTCAAAAATCTCTTTGTAAACTTCATCTCTGTCCACAGGCGGATAATCGTTTTCGGCCAAAAGGACGATCAAATCTGCTTTAAGTTCAGCCTTAATATCTTCACGATGGCTCCAGTCTGTGTACCTCGCTTTATCATCAACGACGTTTTTTACTTCTTTGGCCAGATGCAATAGTTTGTCTTCCGCGTACTCGAAATCATACTTGATAGTCAGAGCTTTAAGGATGTCATAAAATGCCTTCTCTTCAAAATCGATTCCCATTTCTGCAAATGAATCTTTCTCTTTCTTCAGCGCATGAAAGAGGTCAATAATTTCATCTGTGAATTCTTCCAAGACATTGCTTACGAGAACATCATGCTCTTTGCGTTCATTATATCTATTTACCAACGATTTAAACTTTTCAGAGAAATCGATTCCTTTGATCTTGTTGATCTTTTTAAAATCGTCTATTACCTTGGCCAGAAGTTTTTGCAGGAGTTTAATCTTTGTGTTAGGAAGTTTGATCTTTTCAATCTTAGCCACATAATCTTCATCGAAAATATCGATTTCCCTACCCTGGTCCTCGCCCAATTTAAAAATTTCTTCGACACCATCGCTTTTAAGGGCTTCTTCAATCATCTTTTGAACCCGAACATTCATTTGGGCTGTGTCAGGAGCATCCCCTTTGGTCAACTTGAATACAATAGACCGAATGGCCAGATAAAAATAGATATGATTACGTTCATCCTGATCAATTTCTTCACTACCGCAACATATATCATACGCAGCCTTCAAGCGTTTTACAAAATCCATAAAACGCTTTTCAATTTCCTGAGTTAGCTGCACATATTCAGCCGCCATATTGAGACACTCCAGTTGCTGAAGTGGAGAACCGGTAAAATACGGCAACTTGTTAAACTTATGAAATATCTTTCCTAATAGATCCAAGTGATCTTTGACTACAATGATCGATTGCCCAATTTCTTCAATATTGGCGCTGTCAACCTTCGAGTACTGAGCAAGAGCCAGATTCATTGGGCTTTTAATACCGATGTAATCAACAATAAGCCCTTTTTCTTTACTCTCAAACTTACGGTTTACCCGTGATATAGTTTGGATCAGATTATGACGCTGAATTGGTTTATATATGTACATAGTATCTAGAAAAGGTACGTCGAATCCTGTAAGCCACATATCAACAAGAATAGCGATCTTAAAGTTGGATTTTGCGTTCTTAAACTGACGGTCCAGCTCTTTACGATAGTCCTTATTGCCAAGAATATTATAGAGGTCTTCAGGATCATCTTTACCGCGAGTCATAATCATTTTAATCCGTTCCATCGGCTTAATATCTCTATGTTCCTTGTTGCTCAGTTCTACACCTTCCTCGCAGACTTTTATTTCTGCCCATTCAGGACGTAAAGCTATAACCGATTTATAGAAGTCATAAGCAATTTGTCGGCTGCTACAGACAAACATTGCTTTGCCCTTTACTGTGGAACCTTCACTTACTCTCTCTTCGTAGTGCTTTACAAAATCCTCAGCAAGTACTTTAATGACGTCAGGATCACCAAGAATAGTGTTCATCTTGGCATTTGCCTTCTTGCTTTCTTCAATCTGGTATTCGCTAGCGCCATATTCTTCACATTGCTCATAATAATTTTCAATTTCCTGCAGCTTACTATTGACCAAAAACACTTTTGCTGCTCGGCCTTCATATACAATACGAACAGTTATTTCGTCTTTAACCGATTCAGTCATAGTGTAAGCATCAACCACTTCACCAAAAACTTGCACTGTGGCATCAATTGGTGTACCAGTAAAGCCCACATAAGTCGCATTTGGTAGTGAGTCATGAAGATATTTAGCAAAACCAAATGATCGTCGTACACCATTTTCAGTTACTCTGATTTTTTGATCAAGATTGACTTGGCTGCGGTGCGCCTCATCCGAAATACAGATTACATTGCTGCGATCTGTAAGAAGCTCTGTATCCTCCGTGAACTTATGAATCGTAGTTAAAAATACACCACCGCTTTTGCGGTTTCTTAGCAATTCCCGCAAGTGCTGTCGGCTTTCTACACTGTTAACCGACTCATCACCAATGTAGTCTTTAGCATTAACAAACTGACCGGTAAGCTGATCATCAAGATCAGTTCGATCTGTAATAAGGACAATTGTGGGGCTCGAAAAATCTAAACTCTTCATCAGCAGGCGAGTTAGAAAAAGCATGATAAAGCTCTTACCACAGCCGGTAGCGCCAAAATATGTTCCGCCTTTTCCGTTGCCCTCAGGCCGACGATGCTTCTTGATATTATCATACAATTTAGTGGCCGCATAATATTGCGGATATCGGCAGACAATCTTTTCATCCTTTTTGGATGTATCAGGAAAATATATATAATTGCGTATGATATCCCGGATACGATAGTGGTTGAACATACCTTTGATCATGGTATAGAGGGAGTCAATACCGTCTTTCTCAACCATGTCACTTCCGTCAGTCTTTCTCCATGCATAGAAAAATTCATAAGGAGCAAAGAATGAACCAGCCTTATTGTTTACACCGTCACTTATCACGCAAAAAGCGTTGTATTTAAAAAGCTCAGGAATGTCACGCCTGTAGCGGATTGTCAGTTGAATATAGGCATCATGAATTGTTGCTTCTTCCCGAATAGCGCTCTTGAATTCAAACACTGCCAGAGGCAGACCATTAATATAAAGAATCCCATCTGGAATACGTTTTTCATATCCAGTGATTTCCAGTTGGTTCACGATCTTGTAGATATTTTGAGTCGCATTGTAAGGCGCTGATTTCTCTGCGACTATGGTAGGTACCTCATTGGATATCGGAGTGCGATACTTAACCAAATCTCGATAATTAATAAGCTGGATGTAGAGATCTTTCTGACTGCGATCCTCTCGCTTAAGCAAAAATCCGTCTGAAACCATCTTCATGATGGCCTTGTTGCTTTCATAGAGGTCAGAGATCGAATACACTTCCAATTTACGAATTATAGAATCTATTTCGCCTGGAGTAATACTGTCATCAACATATCTTTTTGAGAGATAACTTTTTAAATCTTCTTTAATCAGAACTTCATTTGAATCACGGATAATATCCTGACCCAATACATGATGATAGCCTTCTTTTCCAAGAAGCTCGATGATAGCCTTTTCAAGTCTCTCTTCTGTGAATTTCATTTTAAAACCACACCCGAATAAAGGTGAGTTTCAAGTTCGTATTGAATTGTCCCGGCTGCTATTATCATACCATTGTCTCTATAGAATCATTCATCTTGACACTCCTTTTGAGGCAAGCCCCGACAATAAAATGGTCTTGAAACCAATCAGCGTTGAAATCTCAGCCTGGTAGTTTTCTGCATGATCGAAAAGAGGGGTAATTAACTTATTAAATATCAATAAATACTCTTTTCTTGGAACAATTATCGCGTATTCAGACATTAATGTTGCACTTGCTTGGGGCTGACCAGATCCACCAGCTACATTTTGAATGAATGCTTTAAAGTATTCTGAAACGATTGATAATCCGACAAAATACTCGTAACATTTATCCTTGGGAGTAATTCTAACTAAATATGATGCAAAAATACTGTTTGGATGTCTTTTATTAATTCGTTTAGCATATCCAACAGTAGCTCCTGTTCTGGCTACAACAACATCTCCTTCATGAAGTGTGTATTTTTCGATTTCTCTATCAGAAATCTCGCAATATGGAACAGAATCCCATTCTATATATTCTTGAGCAATATCTGTTATTCTCAGAAATTTGGGACCAATTTCATCGAAGCTTGCGGATGCTGTAAATCCATATTGAGTATTCACCATGCTTAAAAGTTGACAACATTTCCATCCTTTAGGAATCACTTGATCCAGCTCTTCATTGTAAACCATTTCACCACCACTGGATTTGTAAGATTTGCCTTCCAGTTCGGGCTTGGTAATTTCTGCGGCATACTCTTTGGAGATGGGGAACTCGAAATCTACGAACCACTGTTTGTAGATTGCCTGTGCGGTCTCTTCCAGTTTCTGATTGACTTGAACGTTGAGCTTTATCCGATTTACAATTGTGTTAAATTCTTTGACGATCTCTCTCTGTTTTTCAATGGAGGGAACGGGGAGTTTCATGTTGCAGAAATCATCCCATTCCAAGCTCCCCCGAACACCTCCTATGGCATAAAAACATGCTTCACGATCAAACTCTGAGCGACTCATCCACATCATCAAGTATTCAGGTAGAAGTTCTTGTGGATCTATTATTTCAAAGACTGGATAAGCTTGAGATATAATAGCTTCTTCAATATTTTTTAACATTGCAACCGGAATTTTTTTATCACGACGTACCTGCATTAAACTGCATGCAAATTGCCCCTTGCGAATAATTTTATAATTCGCCATGTCAGAACCAATCGTATTTGCAACAGAAGGAATGAACTCCTTGTTAATAGTTAGTCCTAATAAGGTGGTTATAGCAAGGTCTCTATTGCGCTCATCAACAAGCCTAACAAAGCCTCCTATTCTTCTATAGCTTGATCTCATAGCCTAACTCTCTGAACACACTCAAAAGTTCATTTTTAGAATCTTCCTCAGCTTTCAGAAGCTTAGTAAAACCTACCTGCAATCCGGCCATCTTTTCATCATAGTCAATGTTTTCATCCCGGTTAACAAACTCAATATATTTGCTTGGTACCAACGAGTAGTCTTTAGTGCGAACTTCATCGATTGAAGCAGAATAGCAGTATTCAGAGGTATTATGATACTCTTTGTCGGCAATAGTTTGCTGCCAGGTATGGTATGTTTTAGCTATATCCTGAATATGCTGTTCGGAAAATTGGATATACTTTTTCTCAAAGGGTTCCCCAATTTCACGCAAATCCATAAACAGAATTTCGTCTTTACGATCTCTGTAATACTGTGTAAGATCACCGATTTCAACGGTTCTGGCTTTTTTGTTTTTATTTAGAATCCAGATGGTAACGCTAATATTTGTTGTATAGAACATGTTTTGAGGAAGAATAATAATTGCCTCAACTAAATGATTCTCAATAAGCTTCTTTCGAATCTCTTTTTCTGTATTGTCTCCGGACAGAGCGCCATTGGCAAGGATGAATCCAGCGACTCCGTTTTCAGATAGCTTAGATGCCATATGAAGAATCCACCCATAGTTTGCGTTGCCAGTCGGTGGTACTTCATAGCCTGACCAGCGAGAATCATCCGTTAATTCACCAGCTGCTCGCCAGTCATGTTGGTTAAATGGAGGATTGGCCATGATGTAGTCGGCCTTGAGGTCAATATGTTGATCTTTTAAGAACGAGTTGGCTGCTATTTCACCCAGGTTTGCAGCTATACCTCGAATAGCAAGATTCATTTTAGCCAGCTTATAGGTTGCTCCGGTGTATTCCTGACCATAGATAGAGATATCTTTTTTGTTACCCTGATGGTTCTCCACAAATTTCATCGATTGAACAAACATACCACCTGATCCGCAGCAGGGATCATAGATTTTACCCTTATATGGCTCGATCATTTCAGCAATCAGATTTACAATACTTTTAGGCGTATAAAATTCACCTTTACCTTTTCCTTCGGCCAAGGCAAATTTACTAAGGAAATATTCGTAAACTCGTCCGACAACATCCTGTTCTTTATCTTTAAGCGTGTCGATATTGTTGATAGTATCAATAAGAGCAGCCAGTTTACTGACATCTAGACCCAATCGAGAAAAATAGTTATCAGGCAGCGCTCCCTTTAGCGCCTTGTTGTTCTTTTCAACGGTATTGAGAGCAGTGTCGATCTTGAGAGCAATATCCTCCTGTTTCGCATGCTTTTTTATATAACTCCAGCGAGATATCTCAGGTAGATAAAACACGTTCTTCATCGTATAAAATTCTACCATGTCGACATATTTCTCTTTACCTTCATCAATCAGCACCTGCTTGCGTTCTTCAAACTTATCACTTGCAAATTTCAGAAAAATCAGGCTTAGAACCACATGCTTGTATTCTGATGGTTCTACGCTTCCCCGCAGTTTGTTTGCGGAATCCCATAAAGTTTCTTCCATACTCTTTTGTTTTTTCGTTTGTTTCTTTGCCATATTTTCCCTATTCTTTACGCGTTTTAAACAATGGGTAACCTGGAAGCAGGATAATACCATAATTTAAACAAATTTAATAGAAGCGTTTTCTTATTTTATCATTTTCTTTTTGACGCGAATATTTACATTTTAAAACTCCACTGAAGGATTAGAGAATTGTAGTTTTACAAAAAAAGGAAAGATTTAAAAAAATAAGATACCAATTACTATTAGAATTTGCAAACATAATTTAAATAATTTTTAATTTAGAAGATTAGAAGAATAATCTATTCCCACATCTGTTCAACTATGGTTACAATATCCTTGCTCTTTACATTAGAATACACAATAGATTTTTAAATATTCGAATGTCCAATTTGTTTTTGTATAGCTGATGTTTAATAGTATGGATAAATACGTATACAGTGCTTTTGTAAGGCCAAAACTTCTGATATTTAAAGTTTAAACTCGATGCCGCTTTTTTTCAGAAATATCCCCCTACCGAAGAAGACCAGGCAGTGTACTCAAGCAAAACCAGGTATTAAACTCGCAACAGGGATCTTTTGTTTTTGATATAAAAACGTGGGTTCTATATATTTTTTGGGAAATTTTTCACTGCTCCTTTAAGAAAATTTAATACAAACAAAAAAGCCGGCAGAGAATATCCACCGGCTTATGCTTTTTTCCTTCGATGCTTGGTATAATCATTGACATGGAATCCAGCGCCTTTAAGCCTGAAAGAGGAACTGCTGAAAATCTTTTCTGTTTCAGAGTTGCACACCGGACAAAGCGGAAGGTCTGAGTCATAATTATTAAGCTGCTCAAAGATGTTGCTGCAATACCGACAGCGGTATTCATATAACGGCATATTACGTTCCCCCTCTTTTGAGAAGTGAACATGCAATACCTTTTATTGCAGTGTATGCACCGTACACAATTAAGAAATCCACTACCATTGGATACACGGTGTCACGCCAGTATGAGTAATTATCATGTTCTTCGGAATCCGCATGTCCAGTTTCCTGATCAGTCTTTTCAGAACGCTCTTCCTGATCCTCCAATTTAAAGCCATATTGCTTTCTCATGTGCTTTTTCCTCTATTAGTTTTGGAAGTTTTATTTTCGATTTAGTCTCGTTAAAGACTACAGATGATACTTCGCCAAGCTGTGCTTCGATAGCAGTAATCTGCTCTTTGAGTGACAGGTATGTCTGAACCAAACTCTGCGATACATTTTCACTTGAAAGCGCTTCTGCAAAGACATCGTCATCTACTGTTTTCGGATCAATATACTCTTTGAACTCTCCTGCCATCTGTTCTTTGGTGATCCTGTAATTGTTTTTAAGATCTACCAGTTCAGTTTTTAACTTTGAGGCATCAATTGCTATATCATCCAGATAGGAATTGGAACTTACACTTTCGATCGACTGAAAATCTTCGCCAAGGCCATCAATATTTATCCCGACATCGCTCATAAATTGTGCAGTATCATGGTCTACAAACAATGACATCTTCTGGGAATTAATATCAGTTAGCGGAGAATAGTCCGGAATAGCCGTTTTAAATGCAAGAACAGTATCGTTAAATTTATGCTCCAGAGCCGAATCTGCCGCTGCCATATGATTACTGGGTGTATAGACTTTTATAATGTGCCTCTTGCTAAACGGATCGGTCTGATCTTTAAAGTTTCGGGAGAGTTCTTGTGAATAGAACAGCAATGGCTTCTGATCTTCAGTATCCCTGCAGAGTTTTATTTTAGCTGCGGTATAATTCTTCTCTTCATCAACCGCGTCTAATTTAAAATCCTCAATATCGTCCTCAATCCTTTCTGGAATATCTATGATTACATTGTTTTCCATTAAATCCTCCTATTCTCTAAGCTTTATCGGCATGAGAAGATTGATCGTATTTTCAGCTTCTCCGTTCGCAGATACGAATACTGAAGCGTCAGTACTGTCACCGTATTTCCAAATAACCTGTTCGCTGTTAATACCTTTCAAGACTTTCTCAAGGAGCGTTATATCAAGCCCGATGATCAGGTTTTTACTATTTCCCTTCCTGCTTGATATAGAAGTCTCAAAACTTGTTTCATCATCAACATTCTCAGCATTGATCGTTATGGTTCCATTGTTAACAGTGAAGATAGCTTTATTGTTGTGCGGATTGGCAAACGGTTTAGTATCTTTTATCACCCGTACAAGATCATCCCTGGCGAATGTAACCTTACCTGGAAAAGTTGAAGGAATAACCTTCCGGAACTCCGGATACCTGCCCTCTATGACGTTTGATGTTATTTCGATGCCACCGGGTAAGACAAACTTCATCCTCTCTTTTCCGGAAAATACTTTGACATCTCCACGTGCAAATTTCGCAAGGATCTGAATAGTTTTTACAGGCATGATTACTTTGACATCATTCTGCATTGTACACTCACCTGTAGCATCCAGATTAGTAACATTCTGAAGCACATGCCCATCCGTAGCGCAGGAAGATAGCTTCTTGTTCTGGTGTACATACACACCAGTTAATACTAAGCGTAGTTCATCGGTAGATGTGAACGGCAGCTGGTTATAAAGCTTCAGCAGCACATCTTTTGTCCAGGCACCTGTTTCTTCATACAGTTCTTTCAGCTCCTGTGGATAGTTCTCAACGCTTTCAAACGGAAACGCCACACTTTTATTGTCGAAGAATATTTTTACTTCTTTATCATTGATCAGGTCGATTTTAAGCTCTTTTGGTTTAGTGTTAAGGACTTTTTTGAGAAGCTTTATCGGGATCGTATATGCCCGTTTGTCATCGACAGGCGCTTTAACGTTAATCTCCAGATCTGTCATACGAATAAATCCGTTATCAACGCATATATGACTCAGAATTGGTAGAGATGTTTTCCTATCCCAGACTTTTTCCGCGATTGGAAAGAATGTTTTTAGTGTTTGTAACATTATAAATCCTCCAGTGATTTACTGCCGAACTTTAATACTCCCTGCGGACAGGTGTCCCTGTAGGGTTTCTTCGAACAGTAGTTATCCGTGCACAAGTTGTCGGAGTCGAACGATACCGGCTTTGCCTTGTACTTGCAGTATCGGTATAGTTTATTCTGCTTTAAAAGGTGCTCAGTGTACTTATTAAAGAATTCCTTTATATCGACTTTGCGCCCAAGCTGGTTTTCATAATGTATCAATGACTCCGCTATCTTTTCAAGGAGCTGACTCCGGATTTCGAGAGACTCTATTGTTTTGAACCACTCTGGGAGATAAGGGGTGCGCATAAGATCATTTTTGACTGAATCTATACGGTCACCATTATTACCTGATGTGACTTTTACTCCGTTCTGGATTGTAATGGGATTTGAGAACGGAGAGTTTTGCCGTCCAGGGAACAGAGTTTTTGCAGTATTGGAATTTGTTGAAATCGGCACCGCAAAGCCCTGCAGGAATTCGTTCAGATTAAGGATCAGATCATTCAGAGTATCCAGAGGTTCATCCAGAGGTGCTGGATTAATTGCTTTCTTTTTGGTGGTTTCTTTATAAGGTTCATTTTTTAGTGTCAGTTCAATCGCATCCATATCCAGCTCTAAATTATCCGGAAGGGCAAAACAAACCTCCCCTACTAAATGTTTTCCTTTCTTTGAGCTTGTGACGACAGGAATAACATTATGCCCAGATGAAAATCCCCGCGGAAACATAACATTCCACTGCTTGGTCAAGAGCAGTTTCGGATGTTTTGTTTTTAATTCCTCTATCCAGCTGTTAACGCTCTGTTTTATTCGTTCAATAATCTGTTTTTTGTATTCGTCGCTCATGGCTATAATCCTTCCAAAGCTTGTTCCTGGTGCTTACGCTCGTCGATATTCTCATATTCGTTGAATTCTACTTCCGCCTCCATTCCACATTCTTTGCACGTGAGATGCCATTTGCTGGTAATCTTCTCTTCTAAGGATTCCAACTGCTTCGTATGAAGGATGGATATGCTGCCATCGGGATTAAATTTAAATGTTACTCTAACCCATAAAGGCAGAAGGAAGTTCTTATTGTTTCCACAGGACTGGCAGTAGATTTTCACGATCACGCTCCTTTCTTAATTTTTGATAGTCTTTACGGTTTGCGAGGATTTCTTCATCAAGCGACCGATGTATTAACGGCGACCACTCGGATAACCTCGGTGTCACACGTGCTCCACCGCATCGGGAACAGTACATATGCTGGTTGTAATAGCTCTGCGTACCCGGATCAAAGCTTAAAACCTCACTGCCATTATGGAAGACGTACCCGATCATATCAACAAGGTTTCTCCTAAGCGAATCTTCTGTACAATCCCAGTCGTCAAATCTCGCA
>JBHPLC010000050.1:0-15573 GCA_042564455.1 Candidatus Zhuqueibacterota bacterium
TATTCAATTTAACGGCAAATCCATACTGATCGACGCAGGTTTTTCTTATAGAGAACTTTCCAGAAGACTTAAATTTAGAAGAATTAATCCTGAAAAATTTGAGGCGGTTTTTATAACCCATGAACATATTGACCATGTAAAAGGACTTGGTGTTTTCTCAAGAATTCATAACGTCCCTATCTTTATTAATAAACCCACACTTAATGGTCTCCTGAAAGATATTAAAAAGGATGCCGTAAATAGAGCTCAAATCTATAATACAGGGGATTTGATAGAAATAAACGGAGTGTCTGTAAAGAGCTTTAGCGTTTCTCACGATGCAAAAGAACCAGTCGGATATACATTTACAATAAATGGTATAAAAATTGGTTATGCCACGGATCTGGGTGCGGTTACTGATACTGTTATTCAGAATTTTGAAGGGATTTCTATTCTTACTATTGAAGCAAATCACGATGTTAATATGCTCCTAAATGGAAATTATCCAAGGTTTCTTAAGAACAGAATAAGAAGTGAAGTCGGACATCTTTCAAACGAAGAGACCGGCAAATTGCTAAAAAAGATCGCGAGTAATAACCTGAAATCAGTCTGTCTTGCTCATTTAAGCAAAGAAAATAACAGCCCCACACTGGCCTATAATAGTATTTATAGATCTTTCGAAGAGTCTGCAGACAATGTTCCGGATATTGTAATCGCCAAACAGAATTCCCCGACGGATTCTTTTTGTATATGATTACCGCTTTATTGTTTCTTGATAATAGTTTTAATGATAATGTTAAATGAATTGGTTGTAATTGTTACTAATATGAAGTACCTTAATTGTTTTTGGCGGTCAAAACTTGACTGTAATTACAATATGATTTAAGGTTTTTGATCAATATACACTTTGAATGAAAAGAAACTGATCAATTATGACAATACTTTTTTATTTTGTTCTCCTTACTGCCGGATTTTTGATGCTGATAAAGGGTGCCGACTGGTTTGTTAAAGGTGCATCAGCTTTGGCGAAAAAATTGTCTATTTCAGAGATGGTCATTGGATTGACCATTGTATCTCTCGGAACATCAGCGCCTGAACTTTTTGTTAATATTTTTGCCGGTTTACAGGATAAAGCAGATATAGCTTTCGGAAATATTATAGGAAGTAATGTAGCAAATACACTGCTTGTCTTAGGTGCAGCGAGTTTATTTACCCCTATCAAAGCCGAACGAAATACTGTCTGGAAAGATATACCATTATCGTTGTTGGCGGTTATTGTGTTATTGATCCTGTGTAATGATATATTTACCGAAAATAGCAATATGCTTTCGAGAATTGACGGACTGATCCTGCTTTTGTTCTTTGTCTGTTTCTTATATTATACATTCAGACTGTCACAGATTAAACCGGTTCAAAAAAAGATTGTTAGTTCAGGTTCTTTTACAAGGTCACTTTCCTTACTGGCAATAGGAGCGGTCGGATTATATTTCGGCGGAGAATTCGTAGTAAATTATGCAGTAAAAATTGCCCAGAAATTCGGAATGAGTGAAAGACTTATCGGATTTACCATTATTTCTATAGGGACTTCCCTGCCGGAACTTGTAACATCAGCAGTTGCTGCTTTTAAAGGAAAAACAGACCTGGCTATTGGAAATGTAGTTGGATCAAATGTCTTAAACATATTTTTTGTACTGGGACTCAGTGCAGTAATAGCACCGCTTTCATTTGATTCAGTCTTAAATATTGATATTTTTATTTTGATTGCAGCATCGATTTTGCTGTTTGCTGCAATGTTTGTAGGCAAAATAAATTCCCTGGGAAAAAGAGAAGGGATTTTTTCGCTGACTTTGTATTTTAGTTATATTGTTTTTCTGATTATTCGGAATTAAGCCAATGGAATCATTTTAAATATTAATATCAGGTGTTATCTAAAAGAACTATCAGCAGTACCATTTAACTGCTTCGGAATAACCGGATATTTATCAGAAGGAACATAATTTATATTTAATCCGTTGAAATTGTTATATAGAAAATGTACATTTAAACCTTTTTTATTTATGTTTCTATAGATTATTCCGAATAAGATATTAAGATCATTTTAAAAGAGCTTTTATGAGACAATTTGGGATTATATTATTACTTTGTTCGTTTTTCCTGCTTTCTTCAGGAGACGAACCTGTACAAAAATACTGGGTATTCTTTAAGGCTAAAGATACCGCCCTGCTTAATAAAGTCAATAATGACGGTCTTTACAGAAAGACACTGTTAAGTGAAAGATCGATTAAAAGAAGGCAGAAGATATTCGGAGCAGAGACCATCCGGGAAACCGACCTGCCTGTGTCAGCGGAAAACCTTAAATATTTATCTGCTCTGGGATACAAACCCATTGTTGTGTCTAAGTGGTTAAATGCCGCATCCTTTTATTTAACCGATTCACAGGTAAAAAATCTTATCAAAGAAAATTTTATTAAAGATATTAGAAGAGTTGCCGGTTATAAAAGGCCGGACGACAGGATCGAATCTGCTCCGGAAAATATCGATATCAACACACTAAGAAAAGATATTCCCCAGACTTACGGACAAACATATTTTAATAATGAACTGGTAAATATTATTGATCTCCATGTGGCAGGTATCACTGGTGAAGGTGTTTTAGTAGGTGTGCTTGACAACGGTTTTAACAGAAATCATGAAGCTCTTGAAAATGTGGAAATTATAGCTGAATATGATTTTATTAATCAGGATACAATTACCGTAGATGAGCCCGGACAGGACTTTGGAGACCAGGACGGTCATGGAACTTCCACCCTTTCGGTTATTGGAGGATATAAAGAAGGCAAACTTATAGGCGCTGCATACGGTGCCGAATTCGCTCTTGCCAAAACAGAAGATGAATCGGGCGAAACCTCTATCGAAGAAGACTATTGGGTCGCAGGATTAGAATGGCTTGACAGTGTTGGAGTTGATATAGTTTCAAGCTCTTTAGGTTACTCGGAATTTACAGATGTGGCGTATTACTCTACTTCTGATATGGATGGAAAAACTGCCGTAACAACAATTGCGGCAGACATTGCGGCACAAAAAGGTATTCTGGTTGTTAATTCAGCCGGCAACGAAGCAAATGACAGCTGGAAAATTATTACAGCTCCAGCTGACGGATTCAATGTACTCACTGTCGGTGCAGTATGGATCGACGGAATGATTTCTTCATTCAGCTCAACCGGACCAACAGCCGACGGAAGAGTAAAACCCGATGTAGTAGCTCAAGGTGTGGGAGTTTATACAGCAGTGTCAGGTAATTATTCTGGTTATGCCTCAAAAAGCGGCACATCATTCTCATGCCCTACAGTAGCCGGTGCTGCTGCTTTGATCCTATCCGCTCATCCTGATTTAACATCCTTTCAGATAATGGATGCGCTGAAACAGACAGCCGACAGAAATGATTCTCCGAATAATCTTTATGGATGGGGGCTGATAGATACATATGCAGCTGCTTCATATTTTGGACCCGTATTCAGCAATAAACCGGAAGTAACGATCATTTCCGGCGGCAGCCTGATTACAACAAGTATTATATCCAAATACGGCATTGATGAGGCTTCTATGTATATGCACTATGCAGTTGGTGAATTAGGATCTTTTTCAGATATTCCTCTCCAGCCCGCCGGAGAAGAGAATGAATATTCTGCTGTTTTACCTGAAATTCCTTTGGGAGAATTAATAAAGATCTACTTCTCAGCAGAAGACTTAAACGGCAGGACAACACTGTTCCCGGGTACAACCAATGAAACATCTTTTAAGCTGATATCAGGAGAAACAGGAATTACAAGGGATCCTGATATCAGAAGGCCTATACCGGATAAATTCGAACTTCTCCAGAATTACCCGAATCCGTTTAACTATAAAACAACGATCAGGGTGAAAATATCAGAAACAACAGATTTGAAACTCTATATTTACAATTCTATGGGACAGAAAGTAAAAACACTCTTTAATAATTCGGTTGAACCGTCATTTTATACATTTCAATGGGATGGTACAGATGATCTTGGAAGGGCTGCTTCTTCCGGACTTTATATATGCCTAATGAGAACAGGAAGCTTTTCAAAAGCTGTCAGAATGATTTATATTAAATAAACTTAAAAATGAAATTATAAACCATGCAATGCATCGTAATAAATTCCAGGTCTTGTTTCCTTTTTGATGGCAATAATTGCACCTAAAGTCTTTTATAGACATCTTTCCTAATATTTTTTATATTATATAATCTAATCTTAATAAATTAAGCAGGATAATACAATGGAATATAAATTTTTGAAACGTACACATACGTGTGGTGAATTACGCAAAGACGATCTTGATAAAACAGTCATTCTTAACGGATGGGTTGACAGCTGGAGAGATCACGGTGGAGTAAGATTTATTGATCTGAGGGATAGATACGGCATCACTCAGATAGTTTTTGATCTTGGAGAAGATAGTTCTATACATGGACAGGCAAAAGAATTACGCCGTGAATACGTTCTGGCAGCTAAAGGCATAGTCAGAGGTCGCCCTGATAACATGATAAACGAAAAACTGCCGACAGGAGAAATAGAAATTCAAGCTGATGAAATTCAGGTTTTAAACGAAAGTAAACCATCTCCATTTACTGTCAGCGATACTGCAGAGATTTCGGAAGAGGTCCGGTTAAAACACAGATATATCGATCTGCGCCGTCCTGAAATGCAGAAAAATATGTTTCTCAGGCATAAATGCTATCAATCTGTAAGGAATTATTTTGATTCGGAAAACTTTCTCGAGATAGAAACTCCAATGCTAATGAAAAGCACTCCTGAGGGAGCAAGAGACTACCTTGTCCCAAGCCGAGTTTTTCCCGGAAAATTCTATGCACTGCCCCAATCGCCCCAGACATACAAACAGACTCTAATGATCTCCGGTATGGACAGATATATCCAGATAGTAAAATGTTTCCGCGATGAAGATCTCCGTGCGGATAGGCAGCCGGAATTTACTCAGATCGATATGGAAATGTCTTTTGTTGAAGAAGAAGATATATACAGCGTTATTGACGGAATGTTCAAGGCTCTGTTTAAAGATGTAATGAACATAAATATTTCACTGCCGATACAAAGAATGACATACAAAGAAGCAATGGAAAATTATGGTTCTGACAAACCGGATCTCAGATGGGATATGAAAATATGCGATCTGGGCAATATCGCTGAGAAAACAGAATTTAAAGTTTTCAGCGATACGGTAAAGAACGGCGGAAAAGTGTGCGGACTGGTTCTTGAAAACAAACCGGATCTTTCAAGGAAAATGATTGATAACCTGACCGATTTTGTTAAAGAGGCAGGTGCAAAGGGGCTTGTTGTCTTTAAAGTGACAGATGAAGGTTTCCAGGGTGGTGCGGCGAAATTTCTCACCGAAGATCAGATAAAAGGTATTATCGAAACAGCGGACACCAAACCCGGTGATGTTCTGTTCATCGTTGCGGACAATCAAAAAACTACGTTTAATGTTTTAGGCAGCCTGCGTCTGCAGCTGATTAAAATGTTCGAGCTCCCTCCAAAAGAAAAATTCAGCCTGACATGGGTGACAGAATTTCCTCTGTTTGAATACGATGAAGAAGAAGAACAATATATGTCGACTCATCACCCTTTTACATCACCTTTTCTTGAGGATCTCGACAAAATAACGACAGATCCGGAAAACATACGGTCACGTGCATATGATATTGTTCTTAACGGTTATGAGCTCGGCAGCGGCAGTATCAGGATACATAGACGTGACATTCAGGAAAAAGTATTTGAAGCATTGAAAATTGACAGGGAAACAATGAAACGGAAATTCGGTTTTCTCCTTGAAGCATTTGAGTATGGAGCGCCGCCTCATGGCGGTATTGCCCTCGGTCTTGACAGGATCGTAATGATCCTGGCTGGTGAAAGATCGATCCGGGATGTGATTGCTTTCCCGAAAACTAATCGGGCTTTCTGCCCGATGGTTGAAACTCCATCCGTTGTAGAAGAAAAACAGCTGAAAGAGCTGGGAATAAAGATCGATATTCCTGAGGAAAAGGAAGATAAAAAGTAAACAGGACAGATATTCGTGATTATTCATTTACTTTTTTGAAATAGATAAATCATTAACCTATAACACGGAAATAAAAATGACAGATTCTGCAAAAAAGCGCATCGGAATTATTTTCGGCGGCAGATCAAGCGAACATGAAGTATCCATAATGTCAGCAAGATCGATCATGGATGTAATCGATAAAGATAAATATGATATAGAACTCTTCGGCATAACAAAAACAGGTCATTGGATTATTGCAAAGCCTGCTTATGACATGCTGGATGGTAAGGAAATTTCACCATACGAGACAGTATACCTTCCTCTGAATCCAGCTGATCACAAGCTGTTGTGTGTTTCTCAGCAGATGGTCGGGAATCCTATTATTTATCTGAAAAATCTCGATGTTGTGTTTCCTGTTCTTCACGGCCCCTATGGTGAGGACGGAACAATTCAGGGTATATTTGAGATAGCAGGAATACCCTATGTAGGATGCGGCGTGGCAGCATCAGCTTTAGGTATGGACAAGATCCTGATGAAAAACCTTTTTATCGCCCGCGGGCTGCCGACTGTTGACAGTGTACATTTCACAGCAAAAGCCTGGCAGGCGGACAATGAGAACATTAAACCTATCGTAGAGTCAAAGATCGGATTCCCATGCTTTGTAAAACCTGCAAATACCGGATCAAGTGTTGGTATAACTAAAGTGCATGATGCATCAGAACTGGAAAATGCTTTAAAAATTGCTCTGGAATTTGACCGAAAGGTTCTCATAGAAAAGGGAATTGATGCACGGGAGATAGAGTGTTCTGTGCTTGGAAATGATGATCCGAAAGCATCTGCACTGGGAGAGGTAGTACCCTCACGGGAATTCTATGATTACGAAGCTAAGTATCACGATGAAAAATCAGAACTGATAATTCCTGCGGATCTTCCCGAGAATATATCCAAAAGGATTAAAGATCTTGCAGTGCTGGCTTTCAAGGCTCTCGACTGCTGTGGAATGGCAAGAGTTGATTTTCTACTGGATAAGAACACTAACGATATCTATATAAACGAGATAAATACTATTCCCGGTTTCACCTCCATAAGCATGTATTCTAAACTGTGGGAAATCACAGGAATTTCATATCCTGAACTGGTCGAAAAGCTCATAAACCTGGCTTTAGAAAGATTCGAAGAGAACTCAAAACGCAAAACCTCATACGGATCATAAATTATTAGCTGCAATCTGTTACACTTATCAGAAAACCCGCTTAAGGCGGGTTTTTATGTTTACCTGCCGCAGACAGGATCCTCTGCCTATAGGTGTAAGAAGAAATGAAAACATCGTCTTTTTCGTGTATTATATTGCAGGAGCTGTTAAGAAATTTAACCGGAATCCTCTAAATCCAAAAGCGGCTCCCCGAAAATCGGAGAGCCGCCCGGCTTTGCATTGCAGCACTTTTTTTAATGATCAGGAGGATAAATCTCCTTTTTACTGGAACAACGCCAGCACGTTCTGAGGAGCAACATTCGCCTGAGCTAACTGTGCTGTAGCTGTCTGTTGCAGTATCTGTAGTCTGGTTGAACTCAATTGTTCGTTTGCAATATCCGCATCCAGTATCCTGCTCTTTGTAGATTGTGTATTTGTTAAGGATATTCTCAATGTGGATTCTTTGAATGTCATACGTGCAATAGTGGCACCTATGTTCTGCAGCGTATTGGCTATATCTTCAATACCCTGGTCAACTGCTGCCAAAGCAGTGCTTGCATCAGCTGCGGATGAAAGCTTATTTGACACAAAACCCGAAGAAACTCCCAGACCGGTTGAGTTGTTATTATCAGAAATAGAGAAAAGCATTGTGTTTGTAGTATCTTCTCCCGTCTGGTATGACTTGTTCTCGTATGTGCCGTCTATTAACTTGATATCGTTGAATGTGGTCTCTCCTACGATGTCATCGATTTCAGCAGTCAGCTGGTCAATTTCTGTTTTAATAGCATTTCTTTCAGCCGTTCCAAGAGTATCACTGGCTGCCTGAGTAACCTTCTCCTTCATGGTAATAAGGATATTCTGAATATTTAACAGGCCGCCCTCTGCAATAGATAGAACGTTCTTTGCAGTCCCTACATTGTTTATTGCTACTGCAAGACCACGTGCACGGGCATCGAGACGTTTTGAGATCGTAAAACCTGCCGGATCGTCAGCGACTTCGTTAATACGAAGACCTGTCGCCAGGCGAAGCTGACTGATCTCTAAGTTGCGGTTGACATTCTTTAAGGCGTTTAGTGCGTTAAAAGCTGCAATGTTGGTGTTTACGCGGGTGGAATCACCAATAGCCATTGTTACCTCCTTGTTTGTTGTTACCTGGTATCCTTACCAGTGTATTTTGCGCGGTTTTTTGTTGTCTTTGTTTTTCGCTGTCGCAATAAAGTAATCGACTTTTCAAAAAATAAACTTTAAAAATACAGGGAAATATTTTCCGGGTAAACTTGCAGCAGGGAAATATTTGCCCGATAAAACATGATGAATATTGAGAACCTGAGCACAAAAACCGCTATATCCTGCCCTGGCATCGATATTGCATTAAAGCACCTCTGATAGGGATCGTTGCGTAAATAAAAAAGGAATTGAAGGATAAAAAATGAAACATTTCAAAAATAGTTATCTTCCGACTTGTCTTCTTTCTGTATTCTTATTCTCTGTTATAATATCAGCTAACGTTTTTGCTGCAGGCAAATCAAAACACGTTGTCACAAGCTTCTGGTATAAGGACGATACAGTATCGATCTATCTGTCAGGCAGCAAATCAAAACCGACAATTAAACAGGGCTCATACGGGAATGTGTTCTATATCGATATATTCAACAGCAAAGTCCTTAAGAACTACTTCGCAAAGATAGACCTCGATGATGTAAAAACCATTAACCGTGCGGAGAACAAACCGACAATATCAAGGATTGTCATAAATTTCAACAAAAAAGGCATTAAACCGAATGTCGAATATAAAACTTATCCCGAGCCCCACATATTCATAAGCTGGTACGGAACAGCTACAAAAGAACTGGAAAACACTACAAAAAGAAGTTCAAACAACAGTAATAAATTCAGAGTTCTGATAGATCCCGGTCATGGCGGATTCGATCCGGGTGTTGTGGGACCTAATGGTACCGAAGAAAAAAAGCTGACTCTTGATATTGCATTAAAACTTGAACAATTACTTAAGGATATGGAAGGAGTAGAAGTTAAACTTACGAGAAGGACAGACAAACACTTTTACCGCAATAAAACAAAAGATCTGAATAAAAGAAAAGAGATGGCAAAGAACTGGAACGCGGACCTTTTCTTATCCATTCATCTGAACGGCAATAAGGACAAAGGTCTGAGACAGACTGAAATTTATTATTCAGATGCTAATAGCTACAGTTTTGCGAAGACAGTTAGGAAAGAGCTGGTTGACGAGCTCGAAAGAAGAAGCGGAAAATTGCGGAAAACAACAAGTATGTGGGTAATTAAGAACAATCCGGCAAAACACGGATCAGTTTTAGTAGAAAGTTGTTATTTGTCAAATTACGAGAGTGAACAACTGCTAAAAGCAGATTGGTATCAGGACGAAATTGCCAAGGGGCTAAGAACATCTATTGAGTCATATCTTAATGCTATGAATCAGCAATAGGACTAACATATAGTAATAATCTTCAATTTAAAAACAGGCATTGCCTGACTGCTTGAATTTATCAAAAATCATCTTTCCATTTACCTTTAAGATTTTTATATTCTTGTATTAAATAATACCCTTCTGAGAAAACAAATCTATTCAAACATAAATCTTTGAAGAACAGGAGAGATAAGTTGAACGATCGTGAAAAATTACATGAGGTGATCTGCAGGCAGTCGATAAAACATGGTGATTTTACGCTTGCCTCGGGATTAAAAAGCACTTATTATATCGACGGGAAAATGACAACGTTCGATCCGGAAGGCGCCCTTCTTGTCGGTAAGGTCATGTTTAAAATGATAAGGGACCTCCCTTTCGAAGTGAACTCGATCGGCGGACCAACAATGGGGGCTGATCCTATAGTCGCAGGCGTTGGTATAGCATCTTTTCTTGAAAATGATCCTGTAAGGCTGTTTGCCGTTCGCAAAAAGACAAAAGGCCACGGCACCCAGAAACTTATCGAGGGTAATTTCAAAGAGGGGGACAATGTCGTTATCGTCGAAGATGTTATTACTACCGGAGGATCGATCTTTCAGGCAATAGAAGCAGTCGAAGAATCCGGCGGAATTATTAAAGCCGTTATCGTTATCGTTGACCGTCAGCAGGGCGGACAGGACAACGTCGAAAAGAAAGGCTACATGTTTAAATCTATATTCAAGATCGACGAACTGCTGAAAAAGTAATGGATACAATTTAATAATTGTTACTTTTGAAAATTGTAATAAAAAAGGGCAGCCGAAAGCCGCCCTTTTTTCATTTATATAAATTTTATCTTCGTCTTCCTCCACCCTGTGAAGGCATAAGGATCGCTGCATTTAGAAAAATCGATTCAAGACCTGTCAGAAATTCCCGCCATGTAGGATTGTCCGCAAACAGAATTACATGACCGCCGCCGCTTCTCGCATATGCTATATAACCCTTGTCAGATATCCGTTCAAGGTTCGGAGGATAAACATAACCGCTCAGATACGGACTTTTATCAAATACCCCGACATTTCCGCCTGATGTTGATAGCTCAAAAGCAGTCGTCCCAAACTTCAGAACAGGTATCTGTTTCTGCATTCCGTAAGCAAGCGGATGTGTTATATCGAGAAATGCTTTAACGAAGTATCCGGGAGAAGCCTGTGCTTTCCTGCTGGTCTCACCTTCGGCAACCGTTCTCCTTTTTGCTTCCTCATCCCGTTTTTCTTGTTCCTCTTTTTCAAGCTCGATCCTCGGGGCCATTTTAAAGTTTGCGAGACCTACCTTTTCTGATAATGCAAAATTAACACCTCTCCCCCAGGCAATATAAACACCGCCGGAACTTACCCATTGTTTGAAACTTGCTATCGCTGCATCTGTGCTCAATGAGCTGCTCAGATCACTGCTGACAATAAGTACATTAACATCATCAAGGCTGAGATTTGCCAGGCGGCTTGGATTTATATTCACGAAATCAATATTATATCGATGATCGAACATATGTCTGACAGCGCCGTCTCCGCCGGCTATACCTATCTTGGGCTCAGTAATTCTCGCAATTCTCCCCGAACCTAGGTCCATTCCGTCATCAGCAAATCCAGTGTTTACGCCGGTCATCGTTACACCATACTTATCCGCAGTTTCCGCAATGAGCGAATGAATGTCCTCAACCTTTGGATTAGGTGCGGTATAAAATACAGCCGTTCCTCTCGGAAATTTTATCCCTTCTACTGTAGTGGGCCTGTTTGCTATACCGCCCTGTACACCCTTTTTTGCCAGTTCGTAATAAGCAAGAGTTGTCTCAATTCCCTTGAACGGCATCAGGTAAGCATATCCTGCCCCGGAATTCTTTATTTCACCCTTTAACGCCTGAGGACCGCTAACCTTCGAAGTTGCAGCATCAATATTTGAATCTGTCCAGTAAGTTTCAATGTTCGTTGCATAAGGAAAAGACCAGGAAGAAAGATCATAAAAGAAAGTATCAGGATAGGTTTGCTTAGGTTCAAAAAGAACTTTTAACAAAATTTTCTTGGGTTGATCGAGCTTTAACAGATATGAGCCCTGTGGAAAACTCTTGTTTTCCGCTTTTTCACCATAATATCCATTGGAATTCTTTACACTGAATTCTTCTTCCGCTTTTTCGATCTCGACCCCCTGCATAAGAAGGTTTTCAAGCATTATGTTGAAAGTAAGAGGATTTTTTGGCGGAGGAATAATAAACGCTTTCAGATCGCCATTTTTCCCTTCTTCCAGAGAATTTGTATAAAATTCATAAAAATCTTTTAATCTGTCCTCTCTGTTTTCTGCAGATGTACGTATAGTTGCAATACTTGTTGTGAAATGTCCCCATAAACGTTTTTTAAGAGAATGATATTTATCCTCACCTGTTTTGGATATAACTCCTACTCCTCCACCGCCGCCCTGTTCGTAGGTCATACCCGTCGCACCGTTCAGCGAGGGCCAGGAATCGCCGTATCCGGGATAAAACAGATCAAATCCTTCATGGGTATAATAGAGCCAGCCTTGATGATCAAATGCCTGAGCATTTCCTCTTCCGTAGATTTTCTGCCATTTCAGTACCTGATCCGGAAAATTTGCATTGATCGGTGTTGCTGCCGGAAAGAAGAAATATGAATCTCCCCCCATTTCATGAAAGTCTACAAAGACCTGAGGCATCCATTGTTTGTAGAGTTCGATCCGCGCACGGGTTTCGATCTGTGTTAGGAAAGCCCAGTCCCTGTTTAGATCCACACTGTAATGATTGGTCCTTCCGCCGTTCCCGGCAGATCTTTCTGCTGCGATTGATAGGGGATTCGGTTTCTTGTCCAATACAGAATTGTAACTGTATGCATACCTGTCACGACCGTCAGGATTACAGATCGGCTCAATTATAACAACTACATTTCTGAGTATATTCATAGTAACCGGATCAGTACCCGCTGCAAGCTGGTATGCAGTCAATAATGCAGCCTCTGAACTGCACGATTCATTACCATGGACATTATATGCCAGAAAGGCAACAGTCGGATTATCAGATATTATCTGCTGTGCTTCTTCCTCAGAAGAAAAAGTACGAGGATCGGATAATTTTAAATTGTTTTGCCTGATCTGTTCCAGTTTTGCCAGATTTTCCGGAGATGAAACTATCAAATATGTTAGTGGTCTCAGCTCGTATGTCTGACCATAATTATGATACTGAACACGGTCAGATTGCTCAGCGAGCTCTGTATAATAGTCAACCATTCTGTGATGCATGGTAAATCTGCTTCCCAGTTCATAACCCAAAAAATCAGACGGTTTTGTAATTCTGCTGTTATAGGTACCGTTGGGAAAAAACTCCCAGTTTTGAGCTGCGGCTCCGGATGCAAATAGAAGAATTGACAAAATCACAAAGAGCTTCATCGTCTTAGGCATATTAACCTCCTGTTATTAAGATGAATTACTATATTATTATTGAATATTTCTTCTTAAGTGAAGTAAAAAAAGGGAAAACATTAAACTGATATGTACCACAAAAATTACAAAAAATCAATACTATTTTGTTGTCATGATAAAATGTATAACAAAAATCCCGGTAAAATCTACCGGGATCTCGGAAATGAGGATACAATTAGATTATTGTCTTTTTACTTTTTTACTGCTGAAGTGTCACTTTGTGCAACCTTAATATCTATGAACAACTTTTGTTTTTCTTCTTCTAACCAGGTTATATAGTATTCATTCTGTTTTTTTGTTGTTGCTAATTCTTTAATATATTCATAATCTTCTTCCATACTTCGCTGTCTACCGGGAATAAATGTATCAATTCTCACAATATGGATACCAAACTGTGTTTGGAACGGATCGGAAATCTCACCTTCTATTTTACCAAGAACATAAGGTACAAACTCCGGTAAAAGTTGTTGAAGTCTTTGCGGATCCCATTCTCCGTAAACCTGACCACGATTTTCAACTGCTCCCGGATCATCAGAGTGTTCTACAGCCAGATCTCCGAAATTTTCGCCTTCAAGAGCACGATCACGATACCCTTTCAATTCTTCCATGCTTCTATCATAATCGTCTTGTGTAGGATTTAGAAATTTAAAAATATGTCTTGCTTTATACCTGACACTGTCTCTTTCCATAAGCTGAAATATATGCAGCCCGAGAGTTGTTCGGAACACTTCGGATATCTCACCGATATTTAAAGCGGTTGCAACACTGTCAAATTCGGGAAACACCGTACCAGGCTCCAACCAGCCCAGATCACCTCCATTAACATCTGCACCAGGATATTCAGAGTGGATCCTTGCTAATTCTTCAAAATCTGATCCTGTTTCCCGCAATTGATATAATATTGAATCCATCTCGGTTTCTTTTGATGAACTTGCCATGGGTGTCTTCAGGATGTGACTAAATATAAAAGAATCAGGCACAGGAGGGAGACTGTCCTTGTATTCGGTATAAAAAGATTCTATTTCAGATCTTTTTGCACTAACTTCACTTACTACCCTTAATTGAAGACGCTGAATAAGAAGATTATCACGTTCTAATTTGAGTAAGACCGGTCTCAGATCATCAATGGTTGTCTCGAATGCTTGCTCAAATGCTTCCTGGGATCCATATTGTTGAACCTGCATCTGAATTCTTTGATCAATATTGTTTGCCACCTCTTCATCGGTTACAGTTACTGTTGTATCATGATCGGCTAACACTAATTGAATCTGTTTCTCAAGTAAGCTCTGCAGAGCACTGTCATAAAATCCCTCATAAGCATCTTTTGTGATATCTGATTTATTCAATCCTTGAGCAGTTAAGTATTTTATGACTTCTTCGTCTATTTCCGAATGTAATATGATTCTTTCATTTATTATTGCTGCAATTCCGTCGATTAATTGTTGACTGTATACGTTGGAAAATAACAAACATATAATAAAAATGAGCAAAATAGCTCTGATAAACTTCACTTAAACCTCCTTATCGGTGATCCTCAGAATTTGATGGAAAATCAAAAATTATCTCGTATGGATTGTTTCTTCTTAATCCCGATACCATTTTTTGATAACTCTCCAGACGTTTGTTATGAATACAAATTTGCTGAACTTCTGATTTTACGAATTCAAGAGGTTTTGGTTCCCCTTCAGGAATAAAATCAAGAATTTTTACAAAGTAAATCTCATCAATATAACTAAATCTTGAAAAATCCTCTTTGTTAATCATCTTTTGCAGTTCAGCGGCAAATTCAGCAGGAAAATTAGATTCACCTAATAAATCTGCACCATTACTTACTATGCTGCATTGAGTAGGTGAATTTGTAAAAACTGATCTGACATTTGACTGGGGTGTCAGGTCCTTGGTAAGCTGACTCGCAAATTGAGTATCAGATGTCTTCAGTCCGGCGATCCTGTAAATATTTTCACCCGCTATATAATCATTTAAATGTTCTTGATAATATGTTTCTATATCCTTGTCAGAAACATCAAGGATGTCCCCAAAATGTTTATTTAAGAACATATTTACTATTAGAGATTTTTTGACTCGGTCTACTTCATAATCAATGAATTCATTAGATGTAATATCGTTTTTCAACGCCTCATTATAAAGAAGTTCCATATCAACCCAATCATTTATGAATTTCCACTGGGTCTTTTTGTATTCATCATCGTTTCCAATTTTTGGAACAATTGTTTCAAGCAACGACTGATTAAGTTTGGACCCTCCAACTTTTGCCACAGCCTCTTCTCTGTCAAAAATGTCGCATTCTAAAGACAGAATTATAAACGCTAAAAGTGAAATTGTAATTACAAAATATTTCATAGTCTGTCCGTAATATAGTTAAATTATTGAATTTAAGAAACTATAAATGTATTTCAGGTTTTTT
>JBHPLC010000051.1:0-14773 GCA_042564455.1 Candidatus Zhuqueibacterota bacterium
GTGCGACAGGTAACATGGAAAATGTGACCAACGGAGCTTTTGACGGAGCAAAAAGTGCTGTAGAGCTTGCTCTCGGCCTCATTGGTTTTATGGCTCTATGGCTCGGTCTTATGAGGGTTGCCGAAAAGGCGGGTTTTGTACAATTCGTTGCTAAACTGGTTAAACCGATAATGAAAAGGCTTTTTCCGGACGTTCCGGCAGAACACCCTGCAATGGGTGCTATGCTTATGAATATGGCCGCCAATTCTCTCGGACTGGGTAATGCAGCCACTCCGCTGGGATTAAAGGCAATGAAAGAACTGGAAAAGCTGAACGAGCATAAAGGACAGGCATCGAATGCAATGGCGACATTCCTTGCCATTAACACATCGGATGTAACTATAATACCTGCAACCGTTATCGGTATAAGAGTGGCAGCGGGTTCCACATCACCAACAGAAATTATTGGAACCACGATCATTGCAACTGCATGTTCGACCGCAGCCGCGATCTTTGCAACAAGATTTCTGCAGAAACTTCCTGTTTTCAGGATCAGGAATAATAATAATCAGAACTAAATAATCAGGAATATAAAAATGGTTTTTAGAGAAATTCTACAAATAATTTCAACCTGGGCAATACCGGTCGTAATATGCGTTATTGTGGTTACCGGTTTTGTCAGAAAAATTAAGGTCTATGAAGTTTTTGTTGAGGGAGCAAAAGAGGGATTTGAAATAGCCATTAAGATCATTCCGTTCCTGGTGGCAATTTTAGTCGCTATCGGTATGTTCAGGGGAGCCGGTGCAATGGACCTGCTGGTCAGGCTGGTGTCACCGGTAACAGATCTTTTCGGTTATCCGTCCGAAGTCCTGCACATGGCATTTATGAGACCGCTGTCGGGCTCCGGTTCACTGGGAGTAATGAGCGACCTGATCAATACACACGGTGCGGACTCTTTTATCGGAAGGTTATCCTCAACAATGATGGGAAGTACTGAAACGACTTTTTATATTGTTGCGCTATATTTCGGCAGTGTTTCCATCAGAAAACAGCGGCACACTGTGCCAGCATGCCTGATAGCCGACGTTGTAGGGCTGATAGCAGCCTTCGTGGTTTGCAGAATAGTTTTCTTATAATATTTACTTAATATGAACACAACAAAGATTAAAAGATCAAAAGAAATATATGTATCGGTGGCTTTTCCTATACCGGTTGAAACCGAATTTGCCTACCGTGTTCCTGACAGTCTGACAAATTCGGTTACTGTTGGTAAAATAGTTTCAGCTCCCTTCCGGCGTGGATTAAAGACCGGTTTTATCACAGATATATTTTTTAAAAAGCCCAAATTCAAGGTAAAGGACATTGAAGATATTCTGTTTGATAAACCGGTGATAAGCAGCGAACTGCTCGAGCTTGGAAGATGGATGAGTAAATATTATTTTACGTCACTTGGGGATATCCTGCGAGTTATGCTGCCTGTCAAACTTAGCAGGGAAAGCACTGACCTTATTATACCTAAAACCGACCGATCGGTCAAAGATGAAGATACACTGAATGAATTTGAGAAAAAACTGCTGAACCTTATCAGAAGCAGACCCAAAACCACACCTGCAGCTTTAAAAAAACATATCGGCAGGAGAGACCTGTATCACACTCTTGACAAACTGAAAAAAACAGGAATGATCGAAATACAGACGGTCATCAGGAAAAAAGAAGTCAAACCTAAAACTCAGCTTACCTACAGGCTTTCCGTTTCATTATCAGACAAAAAAATAATAGAGGTCTTTTCCAGGGCACCGGTACAGGGCAAAGTGTACGAATACATAAGAAAACACCGGCAGGTATCCCGGCTGAAACTCCTGAAGATCTTCCCCGGAAGGGAAAGTATACCGGAAACACTTATACAGAAGGGGCTTATCGAAAAATTCGAGACAGAAGTGCAGAGAGATTATATGGAATCGCCGGTTGAAGATTCTATAAAACTGCCGGAGCTGAAACAGGGGCAGAAAAGTGTAATAGATAGTATTAAAAAAAGCGGTTTCCTGACGAAATTCTCCGTGAACCTGATCCACGGCATAACCGGAAGCGGTAAGACAAGGGTATACCTCGATCTGATCAGGACAGCACTTGAACACAACCGCGGGGCCCTTTTCCTTGTTCCGGAGATCGCCCTGACCGATTATTTCCTGTCCGATCTGAAAAAACTTTTCGGAAAGGATATAGCAGTTCTGCACAGCAGGATGTCGGACGGGGAGCGGTACGATTCATGGCGGAAAATCCTTTCCGGTGAGAAAAAATTGGTTATAGGCCCGCGTTCAGCAGTATTTGCTCCAGTAGAGAACCTCGGCCTGATAATTGTTGATGAAGAGCACGATTCCTCATATAAACAGCACGAATCTTCACCCTATTATCATGCGCGAAATGTTGCCGTGTTCCGGGGGAAGATAACTGACTCGACAGTCGTTCTGGGGTCAGCGACACCCGGAATGGAGTCCTATAATAATGCACTGGAAGGCAAGTACCGGCTGCTGGAACTTCCGGACAGGATCGACAACACACCGCTTCCCGAGGTGTCACTGATCGACCTTAAAAGTGAAAATGAGGAATACAAAAAAAAGGAAGACTTTCTGTTCACGGAGCAGTTCGTGGAGGAAGTGAACAGGCGGCTTAAAAAAGACGAGCAGGTGTTAATAATGCAGAACCGCAGGGGATTTTCCACTTATATTCTCTGTCGGGATTGCGGTTATATCTCCGAATGTGAGAACTGCAAAATAACGCTGACTTTTCACAAAAAAATGAAGAAGCTGGTCTGCCATTTCTGCGGGTATACCGCTAAAGCTCCCGTCGAGTGCCCCGACTGTCAGGGTACCAACCTGAAATACGGCGGGATAGGGACTCAGCAGATCGAAGAGCAGATGGAAAAATACTTCCCCGGATTCCGCACTATAAGGATGGATCTCGATACCACCCGGACAAAAAGCGCCCACAAAAAAATTACCGGTAATTTTGAAAGAGGGGAGTCCGACATCCTGGTCGGTACTCAGATGATAGCCAAGGGATTTGATTTCGGCAGGGTGAATTTTGTCGGTGTTATCTCCGCTGATACAGGCCTGCATCTGCCGGATTATTCCTCGGCGGAGAAAACCTTTCAGCTTCTGACACAGGCTGCAGGGCGCGCAGGCAGACGGCAGGAGAGGGGACTGGTGATGATCCAGACTTACATGCCGGATCATTACAGCCTGACCACAGCACAGGGTCACGATTTCAAAAAATTCTATAAGATCGAGGCTGAAAAAAGGGAAAAACTGAATTATCCTCCATTCGGCCGGATCATTCTGTTGAGATTCTCCGGTGAGAAAGAATCCCGAGTGGCAGATATTGCAGAAAAGACCGGCAGTGCTCTCCAAAAAGCCGGATACGGAAAATACCTGCTTGGACCCGCTCCGGCACCGATCGAGAAGATCAAGAAAATGTACCGCTGGCAGATATTCCTTAAAAGCAGTAAGAAAGAGGATAAAAACGGCAGGCAGATCAGAAATGCGGTATTAAAAGCAAGAGAGACCTACGAAAAATTCAATAAGGACAAATCGGTTGCATTCACCGTCGACGTCGATCCGGTGAATGTATTGTAATAGCCATTGGCTGCCTATGATATAATCTATGTATCCAGAGCTATCAACTCATTATCCGGATAGACAAGTTTCTGTTTGAGGTCGCTTCCGGTAGTGAGGCATAGAATTATTATCAGATTGTCACACTCAGGACATCGTGCTATTTTATTGTACAGCGAGCCGTAACCGTCAGAACTCAAATGTTTTATGCCGTATGAGACTGTTATCTCCTTTCCGCAGTTGCTGTGCGGACATGCCTCAAAATAATCTTCATGTGTTTTGCTTTCGCTGTTCATCGTTAAATCCTCTTAAATCAGTTTCATTTATCAACTATCCTGTATTCATATACAGCCATTGAATATTGATAATCAATTAAAAATAACCTTTCACCATGAATCCTTAGAAAAGAGTAATAAGTTTCATTATACGGCAACCGGGTAAGAAGTATCCCGTCCTTGTTGTATACCTCAAAATTTATATATTCGGATGCTTTAGTATATTCATCGAACAATCCTGTATTTAATAATTGTTTTAATGCGGTAAGCCAGATCCTGTTTCGGTGATCTGTTTGAATTTCAAAACTGAACAAATTAAAGTTTATACGACCGCCAGAATCTAGCCCCTGACTTTCTTCGATCGGTAGTTCCCTGTCTGCACTCCACAAAAACTTTCCTTCAGCTGAATATTTATCTATACGGTTCTGATAAAAGAATGATAAGTAAATATTATTCGATCCATCCGATACATATTTAAACTGGTTTAATTGGGTTAGCAGAATGTCTCCATAATCAGTAGCCTTTCCTATACCACGAAGAAGATTGCCATTTTCATCATATATACCGAGTAGAGGATAGACAAAACTTTCCGGTAACTTCTCCGTTTCAATTATAGGAGGTGTAAATATTGTCATGTATCCGTCCAGAGCTATCTCGCCTGAATTTATAATTTGACAATTGTAAGTACCTTGTATTTTGCCTTTCAGAATTGACTTTAAGAACTTTCCATTTTGGTCAAAGATCGATATTCTGCTGTTTCCAGGATCGTTGACATAAAGAAGACCGTTTTCGTCAAACTTAATTCTGTCTGGACTGAGAAACTCTCCAGGTCCTTCACCCTTTTTTCCGATTGATGATATAAATTTTCCGTCCCTGCTGAATTTACTGATCTTGCACTTGTCATCATCAAGAATATAAATGATGCCTTCATTGTCAACAGCGACATCTAATATCATGTAAAACATGTAATTCTCATCTTCCGATTCCAGTTCGCCGATCTTTTGTATGAACTCCAGTTCTATTTTCTGTTCGTCTCCCCACACCGAGGCAGTGTTGTGCACATGCCTCACACCGTCAATCTCTTCAACAGTATAAGTATTACTGTCGTCCTTCCCGCAGGAAAGCAGCAGTGCTGCACACAGTAATACTGTTTTAATCAATAAAAACAGATATAATCTGATTTTCATAAGATCCCTCTATTACTTGCCGTACACCGCCGGATCGATGCGGTATTTATTGATAGTAGGGAATTCATTACCGCCGCGAATCAGGTTATAAGCGTACCCGTTTTTAATGACTTTCGGTATGAATGGAAAATATGCAGATGATACAAATGTACCTGTATCCGCGTTAAATACGTCGGTGCGTATCTCGTCTTTTTCATTTTTTTCGAATGTAAAACCGAATATGTAATTATTGTCCGTAATAATCCTATCAAGGGGTAAATAATGAGTAATATCTTCAAAACGTTCTTCGATTTTATTTATCATTTCCCGGTATGATTTTTTATCTTCTTCATTCGTAAACGGATCCTTGAGCATCTCTTCATAAGACTCTGTTGGTGCTTTATTTATCTTTTGATGTTCATACGGGTGATGAATTTCGGTCTTTTTACCTGTGTCAAGTTCCTTTATATTAAGAACATACTGTGAATCAACAATATTGTCATCTTTGTTCGAATAGAAATGAGAATATACGATCCGGTTACCGGGAAGGATGTCGTATACGAAACTGCCTAATTCACCCGGTCTATATGAATATCCGCCCACTTTTATATCTTCCTGCAGGATATATTCTGTAATTAACTGTGCCGAATCGGGTAATATCAGTACGATCTGACAAAAATCATTTTTAGGTTCATTACTGTTTAAGTTCCAGTACCATGAAATAAAGACAGCTTTCTCTTTATCAAGCGAAAAAACCTTCTGAACATTCCTAAGCAAAAACTGTTTTTCCTTGATAATCTTTTTGTGCCATGCATTGGATTGGAACTGTGTTCTGGTAATATATTCATGCTCCGGTGTGAACAAGTGAAACTTGTCAGAATCCTTAACGGTTATCAGCCCATATTCATTTATCGTTATCCCGCGGATAGAGCGGAATTCTCCCGGGCCTTCACCCCGGCCTCCGATCATCTTTATAGGGCTTCCTTTACTGTCAAAAACCTTTATCTTGCCTTCATCCGGTATATAAATATTGCCGGAATTATCCACTGCCGGACTGAATACGGGATTAGCCAGAAGATACTCCCCCAGGGATTCATCATCCCCGAATGTGAGTTCAAGCTTGAGTACATTCTCAAGCGGCGGAGCGAATTCACCGGCTGAATTTTCATTTCCTGTTCCGCAGCTTATCTGTGTTATCAGTATCAATAACAGAATCGATCTTAAGTACATTTGCTCTCCGGATTATTTGTTCTGTTCTAAAATATAGTATTGGTAAAGATAATTTATCGGTCTTCTGCCTCTTTTTTGATTTAACAGTAATACTCCAGTTTCGTCATTTTGTCTCGTTATAAGTATTTCTGCACCTGATAAATCTAAAAGTTTCCAATTTAAATATCTTCCATTTTCATTTTTCATTAAATGAAGCTCTGGTTGATATGGTCCTTTCTCATTACCCATAGATTTTGCCAGAAAGAAAGATTTGTCTCCAAGAATGACCGGAATAATATTGCCAATTATGATTGATGGCCTATATCCGCCTGAGTATGCAAATCCAGGAATATTAAATCTATCACTTAGAATTACATCATTTATCTTATTATCCCAAAAAGAAGTTTTATAACGTGTTGAACTTACATCAGATTGAGGTAAAGTCGTGATCAGTTGGTTTATACCAGTATTATAATAATCCATAATACACTCAAATGTACCGGGTGGCTGAATCCTATTAAACATAATTACAGTTTTATCTTTACTGGCAAATATTGTTTCCAGATTATTTTCTCTGATTTTGGATATCACCAATATAAACGGTTCAGTTGGGCCGCCTTCCGATCCCTTACCTGGAGGATAAGTAATGGTTTCCAGACAGGCAGTGACAATCTCGATCTCGCCGTCATTTGTAAAGTCTCCCGCTGTCAGCATGTAAATGTAATAAGGAAATTCAAATGATCTAACTTTGAATCCGGAACCATCCCAATTATAAATAAAGACCGTTTTTTCAACTCCGTATATTAATTCATCAAGACCGTCATTGTCTATATCGCAGGCTGTAACGTCAGGATTTCTCTGCCCGTTACGCCTTCTCTCAAAATCATTCTGATCTTCAAATATCAGTTCAAATTTACCTTCATCAAAGCGGTATACCTGTAATTGGTTGACATTAGTATAGGCAATACAGACCTCATCCGAATTCCGCAAATTTTTTGTAGTTATTGAAATGTTGTTATTATAATTATCCGAAGTCATCAGAGGCGTTTCGCCTTCACTTATATATTTCAAACTGAAATTTTCCTGAGCTGACAGGGGTGCCGCAAAAACAAGTGATACAATTATAACCATATAAATTTGTTTCATATTTTCCTCAATTCAAATTGTCGGCATTGCAGTATTATAGAAATAATAATCCACACACACTTATTATTACAAAAAATTTTTCAAATATACAACAGGAAAATCCTGCGATACCTGCATTATCATTTAAATAAATAGTAGAATGGAGAGTGATGTGAGTGATTAATAGGAGATGGCAGGGGGCGGTGGTTATTTGGAAAACAGGAAAATGAATAGTTTTTAAAGAAGAGGTCAAGGCATCGCCCTGTCATCTGGATCGATAGGTTATCCTGTCCCTTGCGCGGGAGATGACAAAATTCCTGCCCCGGACACTGTACTGCTGGTCACCGAATCCGGAGATGTTCTTAACAAATATAAGGAACCGGTTGGACAGTTTCTTGGGCGATTCAACGGGATTGGTATTGATACCAAGATCCGAGACCTCTCCGGTAAGCCATTTACGCATTTCCTCAAGGTTTTCGACCGACAGGGGTTCGAGAATACCCTCGATCGCAACATAATATTCCTTGCCGGGTTGAATCCGGGAAGTATCTATCAGGGCAATACCTGTTATGTAGGAACATTTATTATCGATCCTTTCAAAGGAAGAAGTCGTTAATCTCTCAAGGTTCTTAGTGTCGTACCATACATATCTCTGGTCAAACCTGTTATAGCCAACCTTAAAGAATGATTCTACCTGCATGATGTTCTTGTCGAACCATCTCGACCTTGACTGCCAGAGATCGATGTTATAGGTAATATTTATGGTAAGGCCTTTTTTCATACCGTCAAGTATGTCTTCGTTAAAAAGGTCGGTGATATGAAAGCTCAAATTAAGATAACCGTCCTCGATCCAAAGTGAGTCGACAGCTATATTATTATCCTGAGCAGTCAGATTTCCCGGAAGATAAATTAATACCAGTAATAGAATGCAGGCTGATTTTAATATTTTTACCATATTATTTAGTTAAAACTATCGCCGTCCACTCAGATTTTGTGATCTGTTCAACCACCACAAAATCCATAGTTGAAAACTCTTCTATTATATGAACCGTATCGGTTACTTCTATACCGGATAGGATCAGTTTCCCATTCTGTTTCAAAAGTCTTGTCAGGCCTTTGCTGTGTTCGATAATAGTCCTGCGGTTTATATTTGCAGCAACAATGTCATAATAACCGCTTTGATAATTCGAAATGTCAATATCTGAAAAATGTGTGTATTTATCAACATTATTTTTCTTTGAATTATATTCTGAAGCAATTATTGCCTCATTGTCGATATCTGTACCTTCTGCTCCAGCAGCTCCGAGTTTTATCGCAGTGATAGATAAGATGCCTGTACCCGAGCCGAAATCAAAAACTTTCGATCCCGGTTCCGTATATCTCTCCAGCAGGACCAGCGCCAGTTCGGTAGAAGGGTGGTTGCCTGTCCCAAAAGCCATCCCCGGTTCAATAACGATATTAATTCTGCTTTTATCATTAAAATCCTTTTCCCAGGGCGGGACAATTACCAGTTTCTGCCCGGTTTGGATTCTTTTAAAATGCTCCTTCCAGTTCTCAGCCCAGTTCTCGTCACTTATCTTTGTTACTTCAATATCATACGTATCGGACAGGTGTTTGTTCTCATAAAGTTCGGTGATCTTCTTACAAAGGTCGTTTCTTAAATTGTCATCCCAGTTTCTGCTGTCAAAATATGTAATTATACAATTTTCCCGGATGTCCGTACCTTCTGATCCGAATTCCGTAAGCCAATAGCATAAAATATCCTGCTCATCTGGACGGCATTGGATCTTTATCTCGTACCAGAATTTGTTTTTCCGGAAATTTTCAGCCATAGATAAGGTGAAGCAATACTGTTCCGACCTTAAAAAGTGTTTCAGGACTGCATACGTCCGGTGTATCCGAGATCGTATGCCATTCCTTGAAATTAATTTCACTGTCATTGATATCTATAATATCTACGGAAGGAATACCCGATTGGTTTATTATCCAGTGGTCATCGCTTATTGCCGGACCCGGTTCATTTACGAAAATATCATAACCGAGGTCTCCGGCGATATCCCAGATCTTATCTGTAATAAAAGGAGCGTATTGAAGTGAATATCCCTCTTTGTAGAAAACGGCATCTTTTCCTCCGACCATATCGAGCAGTATCCCGTATTCCGGTTTGTAATCACCCTTGGTTTCGGCAAAATGTCTTGAACCCAGGAAATAATAATCCAGGTCATTGACTTCCGAATCACCGTAATCCTCACCGTCAAACAGTACAATATCTACACCGAACGGAGGAGGATTCTCTTTCATGATCTTTCCTAACTGTAACAGTACCGCCACACCTGAAGCACCGTCGTTTGCACCGAGTATAGGAACATAGAAATTTTCCGGGTCAGGATCTTCATCCGCCATCGGACGTGTATCCCAGTGCGCCATCAGGAGAATTCGGCGGCCGCCTTTGGGTTCAAGGTTGTAGGACGCGATTATATTAGATAATTCATAATCGATATTCAGGAACTCATCCTTAAAACTGAACGGCTGGACATTTACAAGATCGGCG
This sequence comes from Candidatus Zhuqueibacterota bacterium, assembly GCA_042564455.1. Taxonomy (GTDB): domain Bacteria; phylum SM23-31; class SM23-31; order SM23-31; family SM23-31; genus JBHPLC01. The sequence continues at coordinate 9,917 of JBHPLC010000051.1, forward strand.
GTTTTCATCAGTTCCGAGACAAGGTAATCAAGACATTTTTTATGTCCTTCTGAGCCGGGTTCTCTTGTCCCGATATCCGTCTGGGCCGTCAGATAATCAAATGCCGCATTACCGTCGAAAACCGGGATGTCTTTTTTGCAGCCGGGTATAATAAGGATAAGAAAAAATATTAAAGAGAACTTTCTTGACAATTTCATATTATCAATTCTTATTTGTTGAATTCATTGTAATTAAAGGCTATAGCGGAAAAGATTGACATACCGTAATACAGCGCTCTCTCATCCGGATTGAACTGCGGACTGTGCGGAGGAGCGGCTTTTTCTCCCTCTGCAGTGCATCCTAATCTGAAAAAACAGCCGGGGACGATCTTCTGATATTCGGAAAAATCTTCTCCCCCGAAAGTCCCCTTAAAATTCTTTACTCCTTCATTTCCAATTATATCAGCAGAAGTTTTCCTGACAAAATCCGTCAGGTTTCTGTCGTTATCGACTACAGGCGCTCCAGGTTTATAATCAAATTCATAAACTGCACCGAATGCAGCAGTGGTCTCTCCGACGATCCTGTTCAATTCTTTCGGCAGCATTTCAGTTGTGTCGGGATTTAAGGACCTGGCCGTGCCGGTCATTATAACCTGTTCCGGGATGATATTATAAGTTGTGCCGGCTGCGATCGAAGTAATACTTATAACAGCAGGTGCAAAAGGATCGATCATCCTGCTCGAGTAAGTCTGGAACGCATTGATGACCTGGGCGGCAATAGGTATCGGATCGAGACAGGCGGATGGATTTGCAGCATGTCCTCCTTTACCGATGATCTTTATCTTGAAAAGAGAAGTGGATGCCATCATTGCACCCGGTTTTAATGCTATCGTACCGGTTGGAAGGTTAGGATCGACATGAAGACCAAATATGGATTCCACTTCCGGATCTTTCAGTGCACCGTCTTTGATAACGGTTTTTGCCCCGCCGGGAAATTTTTCTTCACCTGGCTGAAAAACAGCCTTTACATTTACAGTAAGTTTGTCTTTTAGTTCATTCAGGATCTTCATTGTACCGAGCAGGCATGCAGTATGTATATCATGACCGCATCCATGAAAGAAACCCGGATTTTCCGAACTGAAAGCCAGTCCGGTTTTTTCTATCAGCGGAAGTGCATCAATATCAGCCCGGAAAGCAATGGTCTTATACTCAGGATTCGATTCGATAAAAGCAGCGATACCTGTTCCGGCGAATCCGGTCCTGAACGGGATGTTCCATCCTTTTAAAGTATTCTGTATGAGTTCCGAAGTGCGATTTTCCTCAAATCCCGGTTCAGGGATTTTGTGAAATTCTCTTCGGATATTTACAATTTCTTCAAAAATATCTTCCGATCTTGTCAGTATTATGTCTTTTAAAAGTTCCGGCATTAGTCTAAACTTATTTTTAATGAAAAGCTTTGATAGGACGAGTAGTTTTATTGGTTATATGAAAAGTTAAAGTTTCCAGTTCAACTGTTGTATCTTCATTTCTGATAACTACATTTTTGGGTACTGTTACCGTTCTGGATGCAAAATAAAGGATCCCTTTTATTCCGATACTGCCAAGTCTGTCAGTTATTGACTGAACATCCTGGGGAGGAATAGCAATAATTGCAAGGGATTCGTTTTTAGGATCAACCGATTTTTCAAGATCATCTACATGTTCAATGGTCAGTTCTTTGATCTTTTTACCAATCAAGTCAGGATTTTTATCAAATATTCTTGTTATATTTAATTGTTTCTTTTTAAATTCCTCATAATTAAGCAATGCTTTCCCGAGGTGGCCTGCTCCAACTAATATTATATTCCATTGTCTGTCCAGACCCAGGATAGAAGTGATCTTTTTTCTAAGAGAGGTTACATTATAACCGAGACCTCTGCGGCCGAAGGAACCGAAATATGAAAGGTCTTTTCTTATCTGTGCGGATGTAAGGCCTTCGATTTCTGCTAATTTTTGAGATGATATAGTAACAATTCCTTTGTCCTCGAGGAAATTGAGAGTACGTAAATACATTGATAGCCGGCGGATTGTGGAATCGGAAATATTTTTAGATTCTGATAATCCGGATTTTTTATATGTCAAAAATGACCCTCCCTTTCCAGCCCGATTCAGATTGTTTTATAAACAGTTGGTGATATGTTGCGGTTTTTATCTCTGTTAAAAATCGATGTTTTATCGTAGATATCTTCTCACCTTCGCAAATAGAAACTATATTTACACCGTCAGTGGAAGATTTACACTCAATATTAAATTTACTGAAGAACAGTTTTTTTGTTTCAGAAATATATAGAAGTTCATTCAGCCATTCGACAAGCAGAAGATCATGAGCGGAAGAGGAAAGTTCAATTCTGATCTTTTCAGTAGTGGAGGTTGATCCCGGATCGGTTATTATAGAAAACATCCCTATTGCTGCAATTTCAAATAATTCTTCGATTGTTCCTGCGGAAAATTCCAGACCTATATCTGCAGTATGATCTAAAACTTCAAACTTTTTAGACATTTTCAGATGTATTATTTCCCGGTTTTCCGTTTACATCTTCTTCGGATTTGGCTACACGAGTGACGTCGGCGATCTTATCACCTTCATCAAGTTTGATCAACCGGACACCCTGAGTATTTCTTCCGATTACACTTACACCGCTGACTTTAAGTCTTATAACCACACCTTTTGTTGTAATTATCATCAGGTCGTCCTGATCGACAACTTCCTGAAGTGTGACCATTTTTCCCACTTTGTCAGTGGTTTTCAGAGTAATTACTCCGACGCCGCCTCTTCTGGTGATCCTGTAGTCTTTTATAAAACTTCTTTTACCGTATCCATTTTTGGTGACAGTTAATAAAGTAGCTTCGCGTTTGATTACAACCATACCGACAACATGATCATCCTGTCTTAACCTTATTCCTCTGACACCTGCGGCAGTCCTTCCCATGGGTCTGCAGTCAGTTTCTTTAAACCTTATTGCCTGTCCGTAATATGTCCCGAGAACCACGTCCTGCGTACCGTCCGTGATATCCGCTTCTATCAGATCATCACCTTCACGTATGGTTATTGCGTTAATTCCGCCCTTTCTCGGGTGGCTGTAAGCGCTCAGAGGTGTCTTTTTTACCACACCCTTACGTGTCGCCATTATTATATTCTGATCCGGATCAAATTCTTTTACATTTACAAATGTACATAGTTTTTCGTCCTTGGCAAGCTGCAGGACATTCACCAGGGCCCTGCCTTTTGATGCTTTACCGCCGACAGGTACTTCATGTACTCTTAACCAGTAGCATCTTCCTGTGTTTGTAAAAAACAGAATGTAGTGATGAGTGGAAGCTATAAATAAATGTTCGATGTAATCTTCTTCTTTTGTATTTGCTCCGGTTGAACCTCTGCCTCCCCGATGCTGACGTCTGTAGCTTGTGACAGGAAATCTTTTTATGAATCCCTGATGAGAGATCGTAATTACCATATCCTCTTCTGCGATCATATCCTCGATTGTAAATTCAGCATAGTTCTGAATTATCTCAGTTCTTCTTTCATCAGCATATGAATTTCTGATTGCTTTTAGTTCATCTTTAATAATTTCCATCCTTAATTGTTTGCTGTTAAGAATGGAAGTCAGTTTCTCTATCAGTTTTATAATCCTGTTAGTCTCTGAAGACGCATTTCAAGAATCGCCTTGGACTGTATCTCTGAGAGTTTGAATCTCTTCATTAAATTCTTCTGAGCGTCGGCGGGATTCTTTGATTTTTTAATAAGCTCAACTATTTCATCTATATTATCCAGGGCGATCTTAAGGCCTTCAAGAATATGGGCGCGTTTTTCAGCAGCATCAAGGTCGAATTTTGTTCTTCTTAAAACTATCTCATGCCGGTGGTTGATAAAATGCTGAAGCATGGCTTTTAAATTGAGCACCTTCGGGACACTTTTAACTAGGGCAAGTAAAATAACACCGAAAGTCCACTGCATCTGGGTATGTTTATATAACTGATTCAGAACCACTTCAGGGTAAGTATCTCTTTTTAACTCGATAAAGATCCTCATTCCATCCCTGTCAGATTCATCTCTTATGTCACTGATCCCTTCGATCTTTTTATCTTTTACAAGTTCTGCAATTTTTTCTATAAGACTCGATTTGTTTACCTGAAAAGGGATTTCAGTTACAATAATGTTCTCTCTGCCGTTTTTCAGTTTTTCAATGCTTGCTCTGGCACGCATTAATATGCGTCCCCGGCCGGTTCTGTAAGCATCGCGGACACCTTCCATACCGAAAATGATCCCTGCTGTAGGGAAATCCGGTGCGAGTATATACTCCATCAACTCTTCAATAGTAATATCAGGATTATCTATTAATGCAAGCGATCCATCGATCACTTCTCCAAGATTGTGCGGGGGAATATTTGTCGCCATACCGACTGCAATCCCGGAAGCACCGTTTACCAGAAGGTTTGGAAAGTTCGATGGTAACACCGAAGGTTCTTGTAAAGTATCATCGAAATTCGGTGTATAATCCACAGTTTCTTTATCGATATCTTTGAGCATCTCTCCGGCGATCCTGGTCATCCTCGCTTCAGTATACCTCATAGCCGCTGCAGGATCACCATCAACGGAACCGAAATTGCCCTGACCGTCTACAAGTGGTGCTCTCAAAGAAAAATCCTGTGCCATTCTGACAATTGTTTCATAAATGGCTGCATCACCATGCGGATGGTATTTTCCCATAACCTCCCCAACAACACGGGCACTTTTTTTGAAGGACCTGTTATAAGAAAGGTGCAGCTCATTCATTGCATATAATATTCTTCTATGAACCGGTTTCAGACCGTCACGGACATCGGGAAGAGCTCGAGACAC
>JBHPLC010000052.1:0-14561 GCA_042564455.1 Candidatus Zhuqueibacterota bacterium
CCGAAAACTCGATAATAGTTCCTTCAACAAGAGTTTCACAGATAAAATATTCAGTTATGGATACCATTGCCAGGGCTCATGAAGCCGAAAAAAACGGCAGAGATATCATATACCTGCATATCGGTGATCCGCTGCTTTTTGACTTTGATACACCAAAGCATATTCTGGACAAGACATGTGAAGCGATCCAGAACCGTAAAACCGGCTATACGGAAACTTCCGGTATAGACGAAGCTATTGAAGCGATCGAGTCTACTGCAGATAAAAAAGGGATAAAGAACATCCGCGATATCTTTATTACGACAGGTGTATCGGAAGCGATCGACATTGCGCTCGCAGCACTGGTCAACGAAGGAGAGAATGTTCTGACACCTTGCCCGAGCTATCCTCTGTATATTTCGGCTCTTTACAAGCAAGGTGCTCAGCCCAACCCTTATTACCTTGATGAATCCAACAACTGGCAGCCAGACCTGGATGATATCAGGTCAAAGATCAATGATAAGACACGCGGTATCGTAATAATCTATCCGAACAATCCGACCGGTTCGCTTTACAGCCGGGAAACACTGCAGGGTGTTATAGACCTTGCTTTGGAGCATAATCTTGTGATCTTCTCGGATGAGATATACGATAAGCTGCTCTTCGATAATGTTGAACATCTTTCCACCGCAGCATTAACTCAGGATGCAACAGTTGTAACCCTGAACGGTTTCTCCAAGGCTTATCTCGCACCCGGATTCAGGCTGGGGTGGATGGTCATCAGCGGGAGAGAGGGAAATGTCCGGGATTACTGTGAGGCTATGGCAAAATTCACACGTGCCCGGCTCTGTGCAAACCATCCGGAACAGTATGCCATCAAACCGGCGCTGACCGGTGACCAGTCCCATATCCAGGATGCGATAAAAAAACTCGAAAGACGGCGGGATATCACTTACGAAATGCTGAACGCGATCGATGGAATATCGTGTGTTTCTCCGGATGGTGCGTTCTATGCCTTCCCGAAGATCGAGTACGATATAGATGATGTGGATTTCGTACACAGACTGATAGATGAAACAGGCGTCATACCGATGCACGGCAGCGGATTCTCACAGAAAGAAGGAACAAGGCATTTTCGTGTAGTTTTCCTGTCACAGGAGGACAGACTGAAAGAGGCCTACGAAAGGATCGCAGAATTCTCAAGACAGTTTCAATAGATCGAATGTACCTGTTTGATCTTTAATCTATATATTAATATTTCAATTAGAATTGAATAATTCTTCAGTCATAATCCGGAGGGAAAGCTCATGAATTTTCCAACTCGTAAAGTATATACTATGTTGTTTGCTGCCGTTGTGTGTCTCATGCTCATCGGTGTAAATAACACTAAAGCCCAGAAAGTACCAATCTCGTTTAATGATTTTCACGGGTATACAGGCACGGTCAGCTATATCAAGGATGTTGCCAATGCATATCCGAACCTTACGGAACTGATAGAGATCGGTAAAAGCAATCTGCATAACCGGCCTATCTATGTTCTGGTCGTTTCAAACATGGAGAACGGAACAGCGATCGATATGCATGTCGAACTGCGGAACATGCGAAAGGAAAACGTCCAGAATGTCACGCCGATGAAAACATATCACGGTAAACCGGGTCACTGGCTCGGCGGTGCAACACATGGCAACGAGTATACCGGAACAGAGGTCTGCCTTTACACGATCAATAAACTGGTTTCCGGTTACGGTTCTGATCCGGAGATCACCCGGATCCTCGACCAGAAGGTGTTCTACATCTGCCCGATCATAAATCCGGACGGTGTATATAACAGTGTCGAAGGGGATATGTCTCAGCGCGCCAATTCCATGGCGATAGATAATGACAGGGACGGGAAAATAAACGAAGACGGTCCTGACGATCTCAACGGCGACGGCCACATTACACAGTTCCGCTATAAAGATACAAACGGAAGATACGTGATCGATGATGTCGATCCCCGATATATGCGCCAGCTCGGAAGAAATGAGACAACGGACAAAACACGCTACAGTGTCATCCGGGAAGGCAAGGATAATGATGGTGACGGTGCTATCGATGAGGACGGTGAAGGCGGGATCGACCTTAACAGGAATTTTCCCGAAGGATGGTTTACAGATGACGGAATGAAGGGCGGTACAGGCACATACCCGACTTCGGCTCCGGAATCCCGTGCTGTTGTTGAATTCTTTACGAATAATACGAACATTTTCATGTCGCAGTTCTACCATACATCAGGCGGATTCACTTACCGTGCAATGGGCACCAAACCCCATTCATACATGGACCCGAAGGATGTTGCGGTGTTTGACAGGATAATGGGTAAAAAATACCTCGAAATTATCGGTGAAGAAGTACCCGAAGCCTGGACTGTCGAAGGCCCTCTGGACAGTTTCAGAGAGGAACTCAGACGGACATCGACCAACAAATATGCTATCGATCGCGGTTATGTGCTGCCGCGCGGCTGGCGTGTCAGTTATAGTGAAGATGCCGACCGCCGTTACAGCTACGGAATGGCGACAGACTGGGCATATGCCCAGTTCGGGGCATTCTCGATTACCACCGAACTCTGGAACTCCGGTAAGGACATGAGAGGGATACCTCAGTTTACCGGTGATGATGCGAATGTTCAGCGGGAACGTGCTATGCTGAAATATCAGGATGAGGAATTTGGAGGAAAGTTCTTCATAAACTGGAAATCCTACAATCATCCCCAGCGCGGTGCAGGTGAGATCGGCGGCTGGATACCGAGATACAGCGGGGGAAATGCATTCCCGGGTGAATCACTCGAACGGGTCTGCGATATGCATTACCGGTTTGAACTTTTCAGAGCCGGACTCATGCCGGAAGTAGTGATCTCCAGCGCTAATGCAAGGACACTCTATACGACAAATAACTCTCAGAACGCAGGGGTTTCGCAGCAGGGAGACCAGGTCACCATCTCAATAGAAGGTTCCAAAGGCAGATACAAAATTGTAGAGGTGACAGCCACCATCGAGAATACAGGTGTGCTCAGGACACATGTAGCCCGTGGAACGGAATATGCCGGCAACAGGAACGATGCTGTCTGGCTGATCGGCGACCGTGACAAGATCACTTTCATTCAGGGAGGACCGTTCCAGAATATCGGTGTTCTGGAAGGAGCGGAACCGATCCCGGGTTATGAACAGACAGGTCAGCGTGTGGGTCAGAGAGCCGGAAGACAGGGAGTGCGCCGCGGCCCAACACAGGGAGACAGACGCCAGGCTCAGCCCGCATCACAGGGTAACCGCCGTGAGGTGAAATGGCTGCTCGCAATAGAAGGTGACACATCACTGAAAGTGGTCGTAACCTCCCAGAAAGGCGGCACCAAGGTACAGGAACTGACGATCAGATAAAACAGGCATATGCCTGTTGTTAATCAAAAAATAGTAATAGCAGGACAGACATTTCCCAGTTCGCCACTTGCCTCGCCGGCAGTTTGCCGGGCAGGCGGGCTTGGAAGGGTAACATCCCCCTTTAATTCCCCCTTCAAAGGGGGAATATAGTGGTGGTATCCCCCTTCAAAGGGGGAATATAGTGGTGGTATTCCCATTCAAAGGGGGAATAAGCTGGTGGTGTCCCCATTCAAAGGGGAATAAGCCCGTCAGACACCTTTGGCATAACAGTTACTACCGGGGAGGCAAGAGAGATGTGAAGCAAAATATATCCTGGCAGGACATCCCGCATTGCGGGAGGAATCTCGTATACGGGGCTGTATGTCAATCAATTTTAGCGAGATCTAAATATGAGTATTTACAGCGTTATTGAGGGAAATGTTGTTGTCAACACTGTTGATGAAAATGATACATTAAATGACATATTTGATTTAATTTCCAAAAATATTGACGAATGGGTAGGATATAAACTTTTATGGGACTTGTCAATATTCAACTTTCTGAAAATTGATTCAGATTCAATCCATTCTTTTATACAGAAAATTGCTCCGCTTTCCGAAAAACATTCAGGCCAGAAGGATGCGATTTTAGCTAAAACGGAGTTGGGTTTCGGCATGATGAGAATGCTGCAGATCTTGGCAGAAAATAAATACAAGATTGAAATAAAGGTATTCAGAGAAAAGGATGAGGCATTAAAATGGTTAAAGGAATAGCCAGTATATATATCCATACATGTGAAGCAATTAATTCAGCAGTAATAGGACATCCCGCTTTGCGGGACTGTCTGTCGACAAATTTCCTGCCTGAAACAAATGTCCTACCTCTCCAGGATCCGGTATATATGAACATCTATACCATCCCAGGTGATAAAATATATTCTATCACCGAAAATTCTGAAATTTCTTATGTTCAAATAAACAGGTACATTACAGAGTAATACTCCGTCCTGATCAAATACCTGTATCTGGCAAAGATCTTTCCTGCTTTTTCTCTCCCGGGTATATTTTGACCTGGCCTCAGAACTGCCATCTACGATTTCATCAGGTTGTTTAATATAGGTGCATACCCAGATCCTGCCTTTATCATCAATATCTATACCACATGATATCATTGAGGGATATTGAGTATAAGAACGTAATTCCTCCAAATAAACCGGTTCCTTTTCTTCAAAGTTCAGTTTGCGTGAAATTTTCATCAGCAATTCACCATCTTTTGAATATTTTTCAATTCTGTTCTGTGTCGTGAATGTCACAATTATATTTTCATCCCTGTCGATAGTGAAGTTTATATCATTATCATATCTGGTTACTGCCAGAATATCATGTTTCTTCGGTTCGACAAAATCATTGATAAAATTACCTTCGAGATCAAATAGTTTTATCAATGGCATTATGACGGCTTCCCCATCGATAGGTACGGTTTCTACAGATTCAATAAATAAACCATCTGATGTAACATCCATACTGCTTATATTTATAATTAGCGGCCCAAATTGTTTTGGTTCTTCTTTTTTTAATGTTACTGTCTTAACATATTTCTCTTCCTTATCAAATATGTGAAAACGCTGCATTGATTCTGAAACTATAAAGGAACCATCATTTCTGAAATTTATTTTTGACGGACTGCTAAACTCTCCCGGGCCGTCTCCCTGTCTCCCGATCGTCCTTAAATATTCACCATTTTCGGAGAATACCTGAATTCGTTTATTCCCTCCGTCAACGATCAATATCTCGCCTGCTTTATTCACTGCAACACCATTTGCTCTATATAGAAGCAGATTCTTATCCGGTCCTTCTTCCTCCCCGATCTTCTGCACAAACTCAAGTCCCACTTTCGATTCAATTCCCCATAGCGGTTCGATATTGTGTACATGTTTCACTCCATCGACTACTTCTTCAGTATAGGTGCCGATTCTCTCCGTCTCCGTACCCCCACAGGAAAAGAGCAGGGCAGTGAAGAACAACAAAAGCATTGCTGCTATATTCAAAGATTTCATTGATTCCTCAATTTAAATTTCCTTATTTATTTTCCATATACCTTCGGATCGATACGGTATCTTTCTATTATTGAAAATCCCTCGGGATCTCTATTCCTTCTGTAAGCATAACCATTTTTTATTATTGATGGGATAAATGGAAAATTAGCGGTACATAGTTGTTTTCCGGTTTCAGCATCTATAACTTCTATGGGAAAATCCTTTTTTACATCTATTTTGAAACCGAACATATAGAACTTCAATGGAACTAAAAATATGAAATTATCATCCGTCAGTAATTCATGTAGAGGATTAAAATACTTTAGGTTCTCGGACGTTCTTTTAATTCGTTCTTCTGAACTTTCGGTGTAATTACCAGTGTTTAAGGACTCTTTTATCTCAACAGGTGTATATTCATGAATTATCTGACTGAACTCAAAAGTTTCCAGATCCAATATATGCAGTACAACACTTGATATTCCTTTTATTTCCTGTTTGTCAAAAGCCGGATTCGTGTAAATTATCTTATTGTCCGGCAGGATATCCCATAAGATTTTGGCCTGATTTGGAAGAATAAGTATCGACCAGTTTGAACCGCCGCCAATACTCTGAAGGTTGTCAGAGTATTCAGGATAATAGAGAACGATTTCTCTGAAAGTTCCGTTGTCTTCAAAGATCAATCCGTCTGCTACAACCCTGTTAACATTATTTTCAACATCCTTAAAACTGTCAAAGTGAAAAACTCTCTGATCAGCATTCAGGGAAAATATCTCTCGAACCATAAAATTGAAACTGTAATTTTTAATTAATTCTGAACATTCCGGATCAGATCGATAATTTTTAGAGTCAATATATTTATAATCCGGATCATATAGATTATAACCGCTTACATCGTTGACTACTGTCAGGTATCCCTCCTTATTTACAGAAAGTGATTGCACAGATCCGAATTCACCCGGTCCCTGTCCCTGTCTGCCGAAAGATGTCTTTGGTTCCCCATCTTTATCATACACCTTTACTTTATCTTCATCAAAGACAATAAAATTGCCGTCTTCATCCACGTCAAATGTCTGCGGACGGCTTAAAAGATATTCATCCGGAAGTATTAATTCATCTGCACCGAATGACATTTCAAATGTCAGCGCATTTTCAATAACCTTTGTTTCTTCTGCATTCTCCGCCGTCTCCGTCCCGCTGCAGGAAAAGAGCAGGGCAGTGAGAAGAAGCAGAATAATAGCAATAATCTTCTTAGATCTCATGATTTTCCCTCTGTTTTGAATAATAACTATAAGAAGCTGCAAAAAAGGCACAATCCTGATTCAGGCGTTTCATGATGATTAATTCGGAGAGAATGCCAAAGGGTGTGAATACCCACGGCATTCTGATTTTTGTATCCCCACTGATACATATATAAATAGGAAGTAACTTCAAAAAAATAATACAAAAATTTCTCTAAAAAATCAATGTTTTTTTTGGGTGAGGGAAGGAAACACAAACAAACATCCCCCTTAATCCCCCTTCAAAGGGGGAATATAGTGGCGGTGTCCCCCTTCAAAGGGGGAACTAAAGAAATGTTTCCCTATTGTAAGGTTGCAAAAGCAGAGAAGAACTGCCATTAAATTCTCCCTTAGTGCGCTACAGGTGACCTGTCTGTCAAATCGAATAGGTATTAAAATAATATCCGACAGACAATCCCGCAAAGCGGGATGTCCTATTAGGCTTTTTTTAACAAAAGAAAGAATGGAGTATTACCACTTCAAAATTCTCTTGTTTTAAAAGAAGACATATCAAATATTCCCCCTTTTTAAAGGGGGAACTAAAGGGGGATTTAAAACATGTTTTATTCCGGATAACGGTTTTTGTGACAGACAATCCCGCAAAGCGGGATGTCCTACTAGGCTTTTGAATTGAAAAAAGGATGAGGATATTAATCTTCTCACCATTTTCCCATAATATATTAAATTCCCCCTTCAGGGACCTGAGGGATCAATCCGGAGCACTCACACTGTCATCCTGAACTTGTTTCAGGATCTAACATCTTTTTGTAATACCCTCTCTCAAGATGTCATTCCTATCCTTCCTTCTTTACATCTTATCCCGCAAGGTAAGATCAGAATCTAAAAGTCAAAGTAAGACCCTGAAACAAGTTCAGGGTGACAGAATAGGGAGTTATACTTTTTCTTTACATATTACCCCGCTTATGCAGGAGTAACAATTTACTAAATTCCTTTTGGTTCGCTTATAGCGACCTTTGAAGGGGGAGTTAAATGGAGATGTTTCCTTCTTAGATAGGCGCAGTAACAAGAATAGATGGATTGCAAAATAAATCCCTTTTTAAAAAGGGGGATTTTTCCCGCTTTTCCATGTGTCATTCCCGCGAAGGCGGGAATGACAGGCGTTTTTAGAATATCGAGATTCCCGATTGTTTTAATCGGGAATGACAAAAATGTATGTAAAATGTCTGGCCTACTATTCCTGCTGCTCGGTGTTGTATTTCTTCTCCCAGGTGGTGATGACCCCGTTGAACTTTTCGTCTATGTGGTTTATAAACCATTCGTCTATCAGCGACTTTCTGAACCGCCATTCCTTGCCGAGTTTTGCCGCCGGGATCTTCTTTTCCTGCGCCCACGTGTAGATAGTTTGGGGTTTCAGCTTCAGGTAGGCGGCAACCTCTTCCAATGTCATAATATCCGTCTTCATTTATTTGTACTCCTTTTTTACCGTATCCAGAATGAAAGGATTAAATGAAGCGTTTGGATTTATCTGATTGATCTTTTGATTAATGGAACCGGAATTCTCATCGTCAGATGACATAAGCTGTTTGACCGAATATATCAGAGCCGTGTAGAAATTACCCTCGTACTTCCTGAAAAACTCAAAAGGCTGACCCCGGTCACCCAGGAAGGGCCTCAGGTTCCATGACAATTGTATTCCCACGAACGCAAGTATAATGACCCAGAACCTGAAGATCACCACGCCTGTCTGTGGGTAGATGTTGCTGTTCTCGCAGGAAAACTTAAGGGCATCCACAACGGTTTTCATACCGAAAATACCGGAGAATACAAAAATACCGATGTGCAGAAGCTGTAGGAAATAATAGTCGCTCCCGATCAGGAGAAAGAACACCGATATCGGCATAAAAGAAACCATGATCGTGGAGGTCATCAGAAAACCGGAAAGGATTATCGACAGCATCTGCCTGAGTTTAAGTTTTGAGCCAAGGATGAACTGAATTATAAAGAATGCCGGGAAACATATCAGCAAAGTAAGCGAGAACAGCACTGCCACCTTGACGCCAGACACTGCCGCCTGAAGCGGGCTGTGATAACTTCCCATTACGATACCGTAAATAAAAACAAATGCAGTAAAAAGCAGGTACATTGAGATAATTTTTTTCATCGGTTCTTCTTCGGATGTGATCCTGCGGAAGAAATCATCCCTGTTCTGGAATGTTGGAAGTAATTCAAAAGAGAAAAGACTTTTTGAGGATTGATTTTCGCTGCTCATGATTTACCCCGGTCTGTTAAGTTTTGGTTAAAATGTGTGCTGTATTATACTGTTTGTTACTGTTAGCTTATGTATTATACTGTTTTGTTGTGCAAAAGTTCAATTATTTTTTGAAAATATTCAGTATTCCGGGGATATGCAATAATAACAGGGATTCTGAAAATTTGTTCTGCCTGTGTTATATTCATATTTGCATTTGTTTTAATTTTGTTTTACATTTACAGAACTCTCCTTCTTACACACCCAAAAAATACAGGATTCTTATGGAAAAATTTGAGCCTTATATTCCGCCGGATACAGAATTCAGGGATTTTACCATCAAGGCTGTTATTTCCGGGGCATTGTTCGGTATTGTTTTCGGTGCGGCAAACGCATATCTCGGTCTTTATGTCGGACTAACGGTCAGCACATCTATCCCGATCGCCGTTATGGCTGTTGCCTGGCTGAAAGCTATGCAGCCTTTCGCCGGCAGACCGAATGTCCTGGATTATAATATGGTGCAGACCGCAGGATCGGCGAGTTCATCGCTGGCATCCGGAGTGATCTTCACAATTCCGGCGCTTTTCCTCTGGGGATTCAGTCCGGGGATATTTCAGATGGGAATGCTTGCACTGCTGGGAGGTATCCTCGGGATACTTTTCATGATCCCCCTGAGAAAATTTCTGATAGTAAAGGAACATAATACACTTCCTTATCCCGAGGGGACGGCTACCTCACAGGTGCTGATCGCAGCGGATAAAGGGGGAACAAAAGCACAGAATATCTTTATCGGTATGATCGTAGGAGTGTTATACAAGTTCACTACCGGTTTTGCGCTGTTATTCCCGGCTCATATTAAACTGAACCTTCCGATAATGAGAAAAGCACAGATCGGAATGGAAGCCTGGCCCATGCTGATGGGAGTCGGGTATATCCTGAATTACAGGATCGCTTCCATTATGGTAGCGGGAGGAGCGCTGTCGTGGCTCGGTATCATACCGATGATAGCCTATTTCGGTGATTATATTGATGTGCCCTTATTTCCTGAAACGGAATTGACAATAGCCGAAATGGAACCATCGGAGATTTGGAACAAATACATAAGATATATAGGCGCCGGGGCAGTGGCTTTTGCAGGTATTCTGACTGTTATAAAGTCCGTACCGACCATGTACAATTCACTCCGGGCGGGAGTGAAGCAGCTTAGTTCAGTAAATACCGGTGAAAACCGGACGCAGTTAAGGACTGAAAAAGATATGTCGATGAAGGTTGTACTTTACGGTACAATTGCAGTCGTACTGATACTTGCCTTTACGCCACAGATCCTTGGTTTGGGAATTACCACTCCGGTCAGAATAATCTCTGCGATATGTATCGCAATTTTTGCATTCTGTTTTGTAACCGTCTCTTCGCGGATAGTCGGATATATCGGGGTTTCCTCAAATCCCACATCAGGTATGACGATTGTCACCCTGCTGGGTACAAGCATGGTTTTTTACCTGCTGGGATGGACGGATGATATCGGCAAAACCGCCGCACTGACGGTCGGAACGGTCGTATGTGTTGCGGCTTCAATCGCAGGTGATACGTCGCAGGACCTGAAATGCGGCTACATCGTGGGTGCGAGCCCGCAGAAACAGCAGCTCGGTGAAATACTGGGAGTTCTGACTTCGGCATTCTTTATTGTCGCGACCGTCTGGTTATTAAATGAAAGTTATACATTAGGTTCGGTGGATATGCCGGCACCGCAGGCAACACTGATGAAAACCGTCATCGAGGGTGTGCTTCAGGCAGACCTCCCGTGGGGACTTGTTCTTGCCGGTGCGGCGTTCGCCCTGGTAGCAGAACTTGTCGGGATACCATCTTTGCCTTTTGCGGTCGGAATGTATCTGCCGCTTAAGACAATGACTCCGATATTCGTCGGCGGAGCGATCAGATACTTTGTTGAAAAAAGTGCAAAAGGGGATGAAGATCTGCTTAGGTTTAAACGTGATCAGGGAGTGCTTTTAGGATCAGGATTTATTGCAGGGGAGGGTGTCTTCGGTGTCCTTATTGCGGGGTATGCATTCTATGTCGGTCATAAACCGGAGGGTTTCGGCTGGTCGATCGAAGGTGTCACCGGTGAACTCGTCTCGCTTGCTGTTTTTGCATGTGTCGGATGGTTCCTGGTCTCCAAAACAAGAAAAAGCAAATATGAAGCGTAGCTAATGCTGGACCATATAAAAAAATCCCCGGTGATCTGCCGGGGATTTTTTATTGTATGAAGTTTATATCATCCTTTTTTCCTTTTCAGGTCTTCCAGACGTTTTGCATACCTTGGATTATCCGGTCTCATTTCAACAGCTTTTGCTTCTGCTTCAATGGCCTTCTCAATATCTCCTGATTTTTCATACAACTGACTCAGTATATCATATTTAAAATATTTCTCGTCCATTTTTACGGAAATTTCCAATGCTGTCAGAGCGTTTTCGAGGTTCTTATCATATCTATTCCAGAAAGAGGCGTAAGAATACATTGCTGATGCATCGTCCTCGATTTCTTTTAAGTATGCAGGTCCGTAAATCGCCAGTGCGCCTTTCATATCATCAGCATCTACAAATAGACCAGCTGTGCGGGTAAGGTAACGGCTGTCCATTTTTGCCAGCATACCTGCTTTATTAAGAGCATCTTTCAGGTTTTCTTTCTTGGATACCCAGAAAGTCGCATAATTATAAATATCCTGTGCTGAATCTTTGTTCTTTTCAGCGAAATTCTTACCATATACCTGCTGCAGTTTACTTTTTTCACCGTTCAGCCAAAGCATTTCCGCAAAGTTCTTCGTATTGATCGTCGAAGGATCGGAATTATATATTTTCTCTGATATTTCCATACCCTTTTTAAGGTCAGTTTTGCTTCTCACGGTAAAATTCACATATGTCTGAAGCAGTTCGAAATCGTCAGGGAAAATATTCAGCATTTTCTTATAAAACATTGTATCTTTTTCCGGATCTCTTGCCATTGCATGGACTCTTCCGCCTCTTAAAAAAGCCTCTCTTAAAATGATGCTGTTCGGGAATTCATCAACAAATTCATCAAAGTTACTCTGCAGGAACATTGCATATTCATATATGGTGATATCTTTTCCTTCATCTTCATGTCTGACTTTGATATTTTTGGATTTTGAGGGATCAGCAAGAACTTTATCGAATAATTTCTTAGACTCATCCCGTATATAATAATCATTATATTTCAATCCGAGCTGGAAAGCTGCTTTCAGGTCGTTCGGATCCTTTTCGTAAGCTGATTTTAAATTTGCGAAGGAATTCTTAGTGTTTTTTGCGGTTTCAAGCCTGTCTCTAAAACCTTCAGGGGGAGCGCTGTATCCTATAACACGCTCAACTACTTCACCGTCCGGATTTGCCAGCAGAACGGTCGGTGTTGCCATGACGTTGTAGTTTTCATACAGTGTTTCACCCATTTTCTGTCCGCTGACAGCATGGATGGAGATGAAATTGTCGTTTAGATATTTGTGAAATTTTGAATCACCAAAAAATTGCTCGTCCAGCAATTTACATGCGCCTCAACCATCGGAATAGAAGTCGATGAGGAGGAGTTTTCCTTCTTTTGCCGCCTGATTCTTTGCATCGTCAAATGACCCTGTAAACCACACTGATCCCTGTGCAAAAACCGTGGTAGCAAACAGAAGGGTAAGAAGAATTATTAAAGCCTTTTTCATACAAACCTCCGTCTATTATATATCAATAATTTATTATTTGAATTTAACACTATAAATATAAGATAAAAATCAGATTTTATCAATGAATAATTTCCATATACGGATAGGTAGTTAATTCACGATATCGTGAATTCCCAGGTGCAGTAATTGTCTTTGACATCGTCGGGAGGGCATGAGATGCACCGGGTCTTGATACGGGGATCGATCGTTTCGGCAAATTTACTGTATTCGACGAGACCGACAGGTTTGCAGGGGAAATCCGGAAGGTTCTTTCTTCGCCGTGCCTGCTGAACGCGGCATTCCACCATCCTGAATATCAGGGTATTTTCATTTTTCCATTCCGATTCCTGTTTATTTACACAGGCATATAGTCTGAATTTCAGTGCTTCATTCAGTGTTTTCAATCCGCCGTTCTCCGGCAGGCTGAATTCCTTCATTATCCGTTTTGCCTCTGCAGGGGAAAACCTTTCCCATGATCTTGTGTCGAGCTCGATCGCCGTTTCAAGCCCGTATTTTTCTTCAGCAGCTAAAAACCAGCAGCCGTCATGGGCAAGCCAGTTTTTAGCGTAAATTTCGAGCAGTCTCAGCAGTTCATCTTTTGAAAGATCTTTAAAGTCCATTTATTATATCCCGGTGTGCGGCGGAGTAATGCCGTCCTCTTCTTTTATACTCCATTTCGAAGAGTTTTCTACTACATATTTAATCAGGAAGATCAGAGCGCAGACATTTATCAGTACCGTAAACGCATTAAGAAGATCACCGAGACTCCAGATCGATTCCGTCTCGAAATATCCGAAAATTATGGCAATACAGAAAGCCCATCTGAATATCTTTCTCATGAAAGGCCCGAAAATGTATACAAAACACTGCTCGCCGTAAAAACACCATGCGATCAGTGTGGAATATCCTAACAGAAAGGAAGCAAGGAAAACAAAATATCCGCCGTAGTCGCTGAATACTGTAGAAAAAGCCGCTGTAGTTAAGGCAGTGCTGGTATCACCAGAGGACCACACACCTGTAATTAGTATCGTAAAGGCAGTCAGTGTCCCGACAAGAGTATCGATCACGACACCGAACATCCCGATAAGGCTCTGTTTTACAGGATTATCCGATTTCGCCGTGGCGAACATTATCGGTGAGCTCCCGGTGCCGGCTTCGTTGGAATAAAATCCCCGGGCAACTCCGTATCTTAAAGCGAGCATGACGGATGCCCCGGCAAAACCCCCGGTTTCCGCTGCCGGAGTAAAAGCTTTTGCTACAACAAGTTTGATCATGTCAACAAAGGACGAGGCATTGGAAACTAAGATGATCGAACCGAATACAAGAAACAGTATAACCATTAACGGAGTAAGCTTTTCAAGCGTTTTTGCTATGGTCTTGATCCCGCCGATAGTGGCGAGCCAGGTCAGGAATGCGAGTCCTATACATGTATAGATCATGGGGATATCAAACGAAGCGTTAGCCGCAAGGGAAATTGAGTTTGACTGAACAGTCGATGTCGCAATAAGGGTCTTAAAACCCATTCCAAATGCAAAAATGACCGCAAGCCATCTCAGTTTCAAAACCTTTTCGATATAATACATCGGCCCGCCGGAATAGGTGCCGTCGGCTCCTTTCTCCCGGTGCAGAAGCGACATGAGTGTTTCGGAATATACAATGATCATGGCTACGAACGATGATATCCACAGCCAGAACAATGCACCCGGACCACCGATCGCTATCGCAGTTGCCACACCCGCAAGATTACCGTTACCGATTATACCTCCCAGTGCGGAGAAAAAAGACTGAAGAGGCGTAATGTTACCCTCACCGGAACTTGTACGGTATTTATAGGTCAATTTGCCGGATGTAAAGAACTTCGAGAACTGAAGCCAGTTCAATCTCAGGCTGAAATAGATACCGATCGAAGATAAGAAAATAAGCATCGGCCAGCCCCATAAAAATGTGGCGGAAA
>JBHPLC010000053.1:0-14129 GCA_042564455.1 Candidatus Zhuqueibacterota bacterium
ATTTATTTTTGTCAGTTCTTATTATAGTGACTTCAAACAGTTTTGCCCAGGATAGAAAATATGGAAAAGAAATTATAATTAAAGAAAAGACGGATGTGGCTGATGTAATAAAGAATCCTGAAAATTTCAGTGGAAAGAATATATTGATAGAGGGAATTATTACCAGTATATGCAAAGAAAGAGGTATCTGGATCGATATAACCGGAACCGGGACATATGAAACGATCAAATGTATAGTAAACAATAATTACTTTGCCATTTCACCCTATGTAACGGGCAAGACCGGTACTGTGGAGGGTGTTTTTAAGAAATATGCGTCCAATGATCCTCTGTTACTTAATATTATGCAGCCCCGTCAGTGCCACCACTGCCGTGATGAATGCTTTGTAAATAACAGCACGTCCAGAAGAGGTATGCGCAGTAGAGGTAGAGGCAGAAACCGTTCAAGAAATTCTTTCAACATTACTGCAGCTCCCGATAGCTTAAATGTTGTCATGATAAAGGGAGCAGTAATAAAGTAATATCCGGTAAAAATGATTATAAGTTTCTAAACAATTTATTGATGATCACTTGGATGGAAATACTGATCAGGAAAAGAAAACGGTAAAAATACAGGATAATAGATATTGAAATGGCGGAAACTAAATAATATACTGCACAGAGATATCGGATATATCTGCGTTGGATTAACGATAATTTATGCTGTGTCGGGAGTTGCGGTCAATCATGTTCATCACTGGAATCCTGATTTCAGTATTACAGCAGAAGAGATTAAATACAGGCCCCTAAATAATAGCGACATAGAATCTGAAGAAAACATACTGAAGATATTAACCGACCTTAATGTTAAAAATGAATTCCAGAACTATTATATGCCGGATGAGCAGACTCTTAAGATATTTATTGACAGAGGTTCATTAACTCTGGATATAAAAACCGGGGCCGGATTGTATGAATATGAAAAAGACCGGATTATTCTCAGAGAAATGAACTTATTGCATCTGAATGAACCTAAAAAACTATGGACATATGTAGCTGATCTGTATGCAGTTGCTCTTTTTCTTCTGGCAATAACAGGGATTTTTGTTCTGAAAGGTAAAAAAGGATTTGCAGGCCGTGGAAAATGGTTTATACTTGCTGGAATTGTCATCCCTGTAATATTTCTCTTTTATAAATAAATGATCAACTATTAACTCGAATATATTTTTCTGACCTTTTAAGCAATAATAATCTAAAATATTCCAATTTATTTTGATTATTTTCACTTGAAGAAGTGTATTTTATATATATATTGTTTTTCTTAACCTCTCAATTAATCTAAAAACACTTATATCACTCTTTAACGAAAGGGTAAAATCATGAAAATTCATGCAAAAGGAAGATTCTTTGTGCTTGGGATTTTGGTTTTGACTATTTTGATGGTCTCAAACATTGCCATTGCACAAATGGATGATTCCGGTATTGCCAACACTTTCAGATTCCGTAATATCGGTCCTGCTAATATGGTGGGGCGTATTACTGACGTCGAAGCGCTTGATGATAATTATGCAACTGTATACATTGGCGCTGCTGCCGGCGGTATCTGGAAATCAACCAATGCCGGTGTAAACTGGACACATCTTTTTAACAGCGAAAGTACAGCCTCGATCGGTGATATTGCTATTTATCAGAAAGACCCGAACATCATTTATGTCGGGACCGGAGAAGGAAATACACGAAACAGTATTTCATGGGGTGACGGTATGTTCAAATCCACCGACGGCGGTGAAACTTTTGAGCAGATAGGACTTGAATCCACACACCATATTTCCCGTGTTATTATACATCCCGACAATCCCAATAAAGTCTATGTCGCTGCTCAGGGACATCTCTGGGGATATGAAGGAGATCGCGGCCTGTTTATGACTGAGGACGGTGGCAGGACATGGCAGAAACTTACTAACGGACTTCCGGACGACGGCAAGACCGGAGGGTGTGATCTTGTTATAAATCCGGAAAATCCCGATGTTTTATTCGTATCTATGTGGGAAAGACTCCGTCAACCGTGGCGTTTTGACAGCGGCGGTCCCAACGGCGGTCTGGGTAACGGCGGCATATACAAGACAGAAAATGGCGGAAGATCGTGGACAAAAATGACAAACGGACTTCCTGAAGGAAATATAGGGCGTGTAGGTCTTTCGATCTACAAAAAGGATCCGAATATAGTTATGGCACTGCTGGAACATGAGTTTCAGCCCAGCCGCGGTGGTGGAGGACGCGGCGGTGGAGGCGGTGGCCGTGGTGGTCAGGGAGCCCAGGAGCCCAATCCGGATTATGAAGATATGTCAAAACTCGGTACCGGTATTTATCGTACTGAAGACGGAGGCAGAACCTGGAAGTTCCTGAACCGTTTTAATAACCGTCCTTTCTATTACAGCCAGATAAGGATCAATCCTCTGGATGACCAGAAGGTTTATTTATGTACAACGAATCTTCAGTATTCGACGGACGGCGGTAAAACCTTTTCCCAGCCCCGTATCAGCGGTAATTTCCATCCGGATTTTCATGCGATGTGGATGGATCCGACTAACGAAAACCGCTGGTATAATGCCAGTGACGGCGGAGTTAACATAACACACGACGGCGGTTTGAGCTATGATTTTCTGAATACATTCTGTGTAAGCCAGTTCTATGCGATAGCTGTTGATATGCGTGAACCTTATTATGTGTACGGTGGTCTTCAGGATAACGGTACATGGGGTGCTCCGAGTAACAGCCGTGACAGAAACGGTATCAAGAACAAGGACTGGTTCAACATTGGCGGCGGCGACGGTTTCTATGCGCAGGTCGATCCGGAAGACTGGAGGACGGTATATTCTGAAAGTCAGGGTGGATCTATCGGCAGAATAAATGTCGAGACCCGTGAATCAGGCAGAATAAGACCGGGGGCCCAGAATATTATAAACGTTACGGAATATTTCCCAGATGTGCAGCAGCCCCAGGCAGGCGGACGCGGCGGAGCAGGAATGCAGCAGCAGATGGGTGGCCGTGGCGGCGGATTTAGAATGAGGTTTAACTGGAATAGTCCGATATTGATCTCTCCGCATAATGCAAAAACAGTCTTTTTCGGTGGTAATCATCTTTTAAAGAGTATTAACCGCGGTGATAACTGGAAGATCATCAGCCCTGACCTCACTACCAACGATCCGGTAAAACAAAGCAGGGATACCGGCGGAATCACAAATGATGCAACCGGTGCGGAAAATTACTGCACGATCGTTACTGTCTCAGAATCACATGTCACACCCGGTGTTATCTGGGCAGGTACCGATGACGGCCTGGTTCATGTCACGCGTAATGACGGTGTGTCATGGTCAAACGTGCGCGGAAACATCCCCGAGGTTCCTGAAGGTTTATGGGTCAGCCGTTTAGAAGCGGGACATTTTGGAGAAGGAACCGCTTATGTAACATTCGACGGACACAGAAGCGATAACTTCCGGCCGTGGGTATTCAAAACAAATGACTACGGTTTGTCATGGTCAAAAATAACCGGCGGACTGCCTTCAAATGAAGTAGCGAACGTAATTCGGGAAGACCTCATTAATCCGAACCTGCTGTTTCTCGGTACTGAATCAGGTCTTTTTGTGTCATTGAATGACGGAGACAACTGGGAACGGTTTATGAATAATCTTCCTACTGTTCCCGTTGACGATATTGTGATCCATCCTCGCGAAAACGATCTTGTTCTCGGAACCCATGGCCTTGGTATATGGATCTGTGATGACATTACACCGTTACAGCAGATGACGGCTGATGTTACGGCTTCTGATGCTCATCTGATGAAACCGAAAACCGTCACACAGTGGACGAATATCAGCCAGGGTGGATACGAACCGCTGGATTATTTCACAGGTGAAAATCCACGTCCCCAGGCACGTGTTTCCTTTTATCTTGGAAATTCGGTTACAGACGGAGAGCTTGTGATAACTGACGTTACAGGAAGACAAAAACATACTGCCCAAATGGAAATGCAGCCGGGCCTGAATAACTATATATGGAACGGTTCTTTTGATCCTGTCGCATTTAATGCGGCTGAACAGGTTTTGGTGGATGAGTATAATAATACTCAGGATCAGCAGAGAAGAATGGAAATAATGAATCAGGTTCGTGCCTCAGTTGAAGGCCGCGGTGAAATGTTCTCCGGAATGGGTGGCGGAGGCCGTGGCGGTATGCAGGGAATGGCCCAACGCGGCGGCGGCAGAGGCGGCCGTGGTGGAGGCAGAATTCAGGTCGGTACCTATGTAGTAAAATTGACAGCAGGCGGTAGAACAATGGTAGAGACACTTGTTGTACGTCCGGATCCATTACTGAACAGATAAAAATTATTTCAGATAGTATTATAAAAGGCAGGAGGAAATGATCCTCCTGCCTTTTTTTTGTCTAATAGCCCAGAAACCATATAAAAATTCTGTTTATTTGATTTATAATACTGTCAGATATGTGTTAGCAAATCCGGTTGATATTTCAAGAGACTATACCTGATTCACCTTTTTGAAATCTCAAAAATAATTTAAATCCAAAGGGAATTCATATTTCTTCAAAAAAATTAACAAAATATGTTCAAACTTTTTGAAGAAATATGCGTATACCTGTTTTAAATATGATATATCAGGGAGAAAAACGTGAAACAATTAACGACAATTGAAGAATATATCCTGCTTTCGGTGCATCATCTTCATAATAATGCCTACCTGATCTCGATACGGGATTATCTGAATGAGAAAGCCGGAATTGACCTTGCTATCGGTTCGGTCTTCGCTCCTTTGAACAGACTCCACCGAAATGGGCTTTTAACAACGGTCAGTGGAGATCCTTCTCCTAAAGTGGGAGGCAGAGCCATAAAATTTTACAGGCTGACAGATAGTGGAAAAGAAGCATTGAGAGAAAGACAGGAAGTAATGGATACAATGTGGCTTGGATTCAGAATTAATGATGCTAAGGGATAGTCAGATGAAATTAAAAAAACCTCCGAAATTCGGAATGACCGTTCTTGATACTTTTCTGCGGCCGTATGATAAGGAAGAAGTTATAGGATCATTTGAATTAGATTACGACAGGATCTATAATGAAAAAGGGAAAGTATATGCGAATTCCTGGTTCTGGAAACAGGTATACAGATCTATTATACCGTTAATAATATTAAGAATATCTTGGGGAATGATTATGTTCGGAAACTATCTAAAGATCGCATTCAGGAATTTTAAAAGAAACAAAGGATTTACTTTTATCAATATTTTCGGGCTGGCTGCAGGGATTTCAGCCTGTATTGTTATTATGCTGTATGTTCAGTTTGAGTTGGGTTATGACAGTTATCATAAAGATTCCGGCTTGATCTACAGGATCGTTCAGGAGGAAACAACAAAGAATGGAATACAGTATTCTTCACTGACTCCTTCTAAAATGGGGCTGCTTGTAAAAGATAATCTGCCTCAGATCGAATATGCTGTCAGGATCGATCCCATACCCAGAAAACCGGCAAACTGCTCTTATGCGGATAAAACATTTTTTGAAACAAAAGTTGTATTTTCCGATAATGATCTTTTTAAAGTATTCAGAATTCCTATTTTATCGGGTGATCCTTCTGATGCGCTCACAAGACCGGGAACGATTGTATTATCCGAAACAATGGCTGATAAGTATATAGGAAATAAAGATCCGGTCGGTGAAATTCTACAGGTAAACGGAAGAGAACTTGAAATCACGGGTGTTTTTGATGATTTGCCGGAAAATACACATCATAAATATGATTTTGTCTGGAGTATTCATGATCTTGATGCCGATTCGCTTCACAGGGGGTGGTGGTTTGGATCAACTACACATACTTATGTCAAGGTGTTTCCTGAAACCGATATAGAGAGTCTGGAAAATAGTATAAATGACCTTGTGTCAGGTTTTATTGAAATAAGGGGAGATTTTGTCCAATCCAGGAGGTTCTTTTTACAGCCTGTTGAGGATATTCATCTTAATCAGGGTATGCTCAGGGAAGCAGAACCTCCGGGAAATCCGCAATACATATTTATCTTTTCTACGGTTGGCATTTTGATCTTGTTTATAGCATCGATGAATTTCATGAACCTTTCAACAGCCAGATCAATTAAACGAGCCAACGAAATAGGTGTCCGCAAGGTTGCCGGAGCTCAGAAAAGCCAGTTATTCAGGCAGTTTATCGGAGAATCAATTTTATTGACCTTTATGTCAGTTGTATCCGCAATCTTAATCGTAATAATTTTAATGCCTTTTCTGAATAATTATTTTGAAATGCATTTGCAGATAAGTGACCTTGCGGAACCGTCAAATATCGGCGGAATAGCTGTACTGATGATGGTAACCGGATTTTTATCCGGCTGGTATCCGGCTTTGTTCCTGTCTTCATTAAAACCATCTGCAGTGCTAAAAGGATCTGTGTCATTAAACAGGGGTACATTTGTAAGGAAATGTCTTGTGGTTCTGCAATTTACCATCTCAATAGCAATGGTAATCGGGACTGTTATTATTTTCAAACAAATTGAATATATGAAAAATGAATCACTCGGTTTCGATATCAATCAAAAACTTGTTTTAAGATATCCATATCGTCCGCATCCGGGATCATTCTGGGCGTCAGTAAGTCCTCTTTATCAAAAACAAAAACTGGTCAAAGCAGAATTCTTAAAGCATCCTTCAGTTTCGGGGGCCACAGCTTCATCCACGGTACCGGGAAGGACAGGATATCCGGATACGATTAATCCAATAGATCAGCCGGATAAAATGATACCGATCGGTGTGATCCATGCAGATGAAGATTTTTTGTCTGTTTTTGACATTGAGATAATAGCGGGGGAAAAGAACATTATAAATAAATCACTGTCAGAAAATGAAATAATTCTGAATGAATCCGCTGTTGAAGCTCTGGGCTACCGGAATCCTGAACAGATCATCGGTCAGACTTTTAATACCTATATAATAAGCACAGTAGTGGGTGTTGTGAAAAATTTCAATTTCAAAGGGCTGCAAAGTTCAATTGAACCTATATATTTATCTTCACGGCCAATATCAAATATGAATATAGTTCTTGATCTGGATACCGGGAATATTGATGAGGCTATATCCTTTATTAAGGACAAACATAAAGAAATATTCCCGAATGAAGCATTCGACTTCTACTTTCTTGACGAGTACTTTAACATGCAGTACAGGTTCGAAGACCAGATCGGTAGGGTGTTCAGGATATTTACAATACTTGGGATAATCATTGCCATGTTAGGTCTATTGGGGCTTTCCTTTTACATGGTTGAACAGCGTACTAAAGAGATAGGGATCAGAAAAGTACTCGGCGCAAATGTCCTGAAAATAATGGTACTGTTATCCAAAGGATTTACCAAATGGATCATGATCGCATATGTTCTCGCCGGTATGATCTCGATATATACGATTGATAGATGGTTGAGAAATTTTGCATACAAAGCAGATATAGGCTGGTACTATTATATTTTGCCGGGAGTTATTATTTTGGTTTTAGCTCTTCTCTCAGTAGGGTATCAGATATTCAAAGCAGCACGTTCAAATCCTGTAGATTCACTAAAGTATGAGTGATATAATACAAATATAATCATGCCGGTATAAAAATGGATAGAATTTTCTGATCTACTTGTGTTTTTTAATAAAAATCCGCTTGGATAGCCTAAATTTATTAGATATAATCATTTCATAATCACATCTCTCTGAACCTTTTTTTTGTGGCTTTAAAATTTTTTGAAACATTTTTATGTTAATTGCATATATATAAATGTATGCATGATGCATAATTATAAAAAGGGAGTAATGAATGACCGATCTGACTAAACTTGAAGAAACCATTCTTATATCTGTTCTGCATTTGAAAGAAAATGCCTACGGTGTATTTATCCGCCGTAATATCCATGAACTGACCGGAAAAGAATTAAATTATGGCACACTTTACCGTCTGCTGGATCAATTGGCAAGAAAGAATCTGCTGGAACGCAAAGAAGGTAAACCGATACCTGAAAAAGGGGGACGCCGGA
The DNA here is from genome assembly GCA_042564455.1 of Candidatus Zhuqueibacterota bacterium. Classification (GTDB taxonomy): domain Bacteria; phylum SM23-31; class SM23-31; order SM23-31; family SM23-31; genus JBHPLC01. The sequence continues at coordinate 8,061 of JBHPLC010000053.1, forward strand.
AGAAGTATTATACTCTGAGCAGGAAGGGAATTAAAGCTTTACAAAGTGCCCAGCAGTTTCAGAAAGCATTATGGGGAGAGAGTACAAAGATTGCCCTGGAGAATATAAATTAACCATGAAAAACAAATCCTTAAATCCCCCTCAATGGATCGCAAGACTGCTGTTTCCATTAGGAATGTTTGAAGACAGATATTCTCTCCTGGATGATCTGGAATTTGAATTCAGAGAAATTGCGGAGAAAAAAGGAAGATCATCAGCTATAATCTGGTATATATCCCAGATTATTAGAGCGATACCCGGATTATTATTAACCAAAATAGTTTGGAGTCTGATCATGTTTAAATATTATCTGAAAATAACTTTAAGGAATATTAAAAGGCAGAAAACTTATACGTTTATTAATATTTTTGGTCTTGCATTCGGCCTCTGCTGCTGTCTTTTTATTCTAAATTATATTCAGTTTGAGTTTTCTTACGATAAATTTAATGAAAATTATGAAAATATATACAGAGTCGCCCTTGAAAGGAAATATCCGGGGAGAGTCCGGATGTTTGGCTCAACAGCCGTACCTTTAGCCGATGCTCTGAAATGTGATTTCCCGGAGGTAGTGGTCTCTACACGTGTAGCAGCATACAGCCGGGAGTATGATATGACTTATAAGGAAACGACAATTACAGAGCCGAATATTATCTACGCTGACTCCGCATTTTTTGACGTATTTTCGATCAAATTACTGCAGGGAGATCCTGAAACTGCGCTGATGAATCCATTTACGGTTGTAATGACAGAGGAGACGGCAGTCAAATATTTTAAGGACGAGGATCCGCTTGGAAAAACCATCAGGCTTGGAAACAGAACACCTCTTATGGTAACCGGAATTACTGAAGATATTCCTGTAAATTCCCATTTTCATTTTAATTTTCTTACATCCATGAGCACATTCGGAGGAGACTACACCCGGACAACCTGGGAGGCAGGATGGCCTGTTTTTACTTATGTACTTCTCAGAGATGGTACCTCTCGGGTTGATTTTGACAATAAGCTGACTCATCTGATCGATAAATATATGGGTCCGGCAATAGAGAGATCTATGGATATGTCTATGGAGGAATACATCACTGCCGGAAACGGTTACCGGTATTTTCTGCAGCCGCTTACAGATATACATCTGAAATCTCATCTTGAGCAGGAGCATGAAGCGAACGGTAATATAAAGATCGTATATATGTTCGCAGTTATCGCTCTAATGATCCTTTTCCTGGCATTGATCAATTTCATGAATCTTTCTACAGCGCGCTCGGCAAACAGGGCAAAAGAGATCGGTGTGCGGAAAACCTTCGGAGCTTTCCGGGGGCAGTTGATCAAACAGTTCTTATTCGAATCGACATTTTTCAGTTTTGCAGCTCTTATCGCTGCTGTTGGATTGACTGTATATTTTTCACCTTATGTTTATTCCATATTCGGAAGACAGATAAATACAATATTCACTGAAATTGCTTATATGGTACCTATACTGATCATTTTTGGAATCCTTACAGGACTGCTTTCCGGAAGCTATCCCGCATTCTTCCTGTCATCTTTTAAGCCCATTAGTGTGATGAAAGGAAATCTCAGCCAGGGATCAAAGGGCAGTACCCTGCGAAATATACTTGTGGTTTTTCAGTTTACAGTATCTATTGCATTGATAATAGGTACACTGATCATAAAGGACCAGATAGACTATATGATGCACAGGGATATCGGATATGACCGGGAACAGGTTCTGGTGATCGGGAACGGAAATGCTCTCGATTCCAATGCGATAATATTCAAGAACGAATTGCTGAACCTTTCAAATGTTGTAAGTGTATCGAATTGCGGAACTTTTCCGGGGACAGCATTTGACGGTGAGACCTCAGGCCCAATCGGTCCTGATGGCGCGGATAAAAGTATAAACGTATCCTTTTACGGTATTGGTGCAGATGAGGACTATATTAAAACGCTTGGTATCAAGCTGATCGATGGGAGAGACTTTCTGTCCGAATCCGGAGCAGATCTGAAATCAGTAATACTTAACGAAACTGCTGTTGAAGCAATGGGTTTCACAGATCCGATAGGAAAGCAGATTATGGGGAATTCACCCTCAGATCCCCTGAATGTAATTGGTGTGGTCAAGGATTTTCATTTCAGATCCCTTCATGATCCTATAACTCCTCTGAGGTTTTTCGTCGACAGGAGAACCGGAACAGAATTTACGGCTGTCCGCATCCGGTCGGAGAATATCGATGAAACAATTGAACATATCAACGGTGTCTGGAATGAAATAACAGGGAGTCGTCCTTTCGCTTATTCATTTCTCGATGAATGGATACAGCAGCTTTACAATAATGAAAAGCGGGTAAACACAATCACGGGAATATTTGCGGCAATTGCAATTGTTATCGGCTGTCTCGGCTTATTCGGTCTGGCGGCTTATTCACTGGAGCAGAGAACAAAGGAAATCGGTATCCGAAAGGTGCTCGGAGCTTCATTAATGAGTGTAATGACACTTCTGTCAATGGAATATGCAAAACTGCTGTTCATATCCTTTGCTGTATCAGCACCTATATCTTATCTCATTCTGCGCAGCTGGCTGAACAATTTTGCATATAACGCCGGCATATCCGTTACGATATTTATTTTTGCCGGAATACTTGCAATCGTAGTATCACTGGTAACAACCGGTATGCTGACTATGAAAGCAGCATTGAAAAATCCTGTGGATTCACTGAGGGATGAATAAATATTTATCCGGATTACCTTTTATCTTTTAATGAACCGAAGGTTCCGCACTCTACCGGTACTCACAAGAAAACCGTCGACTGCTTTAGAGTCGGCGCGTGTAAACCTGAAAGTAGTGCTTCCCGAAGATACAACATCTTTTTCACGTATACGCAGTACCGATTCACCAATTTTTCTTCGTATCAGCCTCAGAGTATCAGTTTTTACTGCAATGGTGAACGTCACATCCAGTTCTTCACTGTAGTATGAGCCGACATATTCCTCAAGCTCTGCTTTGGACAATTCCGGGGGATCGGGCCTTTCAGTTCTCTGCTGTCTCTGTCGCTGTTCGGATGGTTCGGGTTCTTCGATAAACTCAGCAAGGATGATATCCGCAACCTGCCGGGCAAGACCGCCCGGATTACCATTGCTTACATTTGAAAGAACGGCAACAGTTATGTTGTGATCAGGATACATCGTGAACTGTGCGCGGTATCCGGCATCCGAACCGCTGTGCCCAATAGTCCTGAGTTCTTTGTATGTTCCATGCTGAATACCGAAGGCATAGTTGATATCATCACCGTTATTCAGTTTTCCTTTTGTCAGCAGGCGGTTAAGACCGGATTCGCCGCCGACACGCTTATGATTGAAATTATCAGCCCAGAGTACAAGATCTTCCACTGTTGTAAACAGCGAAGTTGCACCGTAGGTGTCAAAGATCGGGATACTGATGCGGTAACCTTCCTGCCTGTTCGAAGTATAGGCATAGGTTCGGTTCTTTACGATACGCCGATGCTGGTCGTGGACAGATGTGTTTCTCATTCCGAGCGGTGTAAAGATCTGCTCATCGGCAAAATCCCGCATTGTTTGTCCGGATACCCGTTCAACGATCTCTGCCAGCAGAGTAAAACCGGTGTTGCAGTACATATATTCCTCGCCCGGTTTAAAATTCAGATCCTTCTGGTTGTGAACAAAATTGATCACATCATCCTGCATTTTTACATCTGCACTTCGCCATCCGGAAAGAGAGAAGAGGTTCCACTGGTCGCGCAGGCCGCTGATATGGTGTACAAGATGACGGATAGTTATAGTTTCGCCGAAATCAGCCGCTTCCGGAATGTACTTTCTGAAATCGTCATCTGCCGAAAGTTTTCCCTGCTGTTCCAAAAGCACTATACACATAGCAGTAAACTGTTTTGTGACCGAAGCAACATGAAATATCGAGGATGGAGTTATTGGGATGTCATATTCGAGGTTCGACATTCCATATCCCTGTTTATAGAGGATCTCACTGCCTTTTGCGACCGCAAGAGCAGCGCCCGGTGTGTTGTTGTTGAAATGTGCAAAGATTCTGTCGATATCTCTGATCTGCTCGCGTGTAAGTCTGTCTACAGAGTCCTGAGCAATTGCGGAACTATAGGAAAACACCGCTATAAAGATTATGAGGAATACCGTTCTGGTTTTCATGATAGTCCTTTTATTTTGGTAAGTGGATTGATCGTGTTGGATATATGAAATCTAATAGGATAATCCATAAAATCAATTCAAAAATTGTAAGTGGTCTGGAAATTTGTTGTATTAGAAGAGGTTATTCCTGTTTTTTAATAGACTTTATTTGCCTGAGCCTGCCGGCAAACAAAACGATACGTTTTTGAAATAATTGTTGCATAATACTATTCTTTTGTTATATCTTGTTAACAGGATTCGGATCACGATTATCTTCTTCAAATTCTGCTCTGAACAGAATTGAATTATTATTCCTCCTCTTTCTCATGATTATCCTGTTAAAAATTTTATTAAAATCAAATTCAGGGTAATAAAATGAAGTCTTACAGGCGTATTTTCATTTTCACATTTATAATCCTGATCGGACTGTTTAACTGTGAGAACCGGCTGAATGAACAGGTTCAGGATAGTTTTGCCATAAAAAGAAAAGCCATGGTCGAGCAGCAGATCAAAGCCCGGGGAGTAAAGGATGAGCTCGTCCTCAAGGCAATGAATAAAGTCCCGAGGCATAAATTCGTTCCGGTAAATTATGAGCTTATGGCTTATATGGATTCGGCTCTTCCTATCGGTCTGGAGCAGACCATCTCGCAGCCGTATATAGTTGCTTACATGACGGAAATGCTGCAGCTCAAGGGTGAGGAGAAAGTGCTCGAAATTGGCACCGGTTCGGGATACCAGGCTGCTGTGCTTGCCGAGATCGTGGATGAGATATACACCATTGAGATCATCGAAAAACTCGGGGAACGTGCAGAAAAAATACTGAAGGACCTGAACTATGACAATGTACATACTTTAATAGGCGACGGGTATGACGGCTGGCCGTCCGAAGCCCCATTCGATGCCGTGATAGTGACCGCCGCCCCGGAGAGAATTCCCGAACCTCTCGTGGAACAGCTCAAGCCGGGCGGGCGAATGATAATCCCCGTAGGATCTATCTACCAGAACCTGATGCTCATCGAAAAAACGGAGGATGGTGTTATCCAGTCTACGCTGATCCCGGTAACCTTTGTCCCCATGACCGGCAAGATCAAAAAATGACCTTTCAGGCCGCTACAATAACTTCCTGAATAAAGCTCCGCTATTTTTTGGGGATTTATTTAAGCGAATCTTCCTGTCAGAACAATAACCAATACTATTAGGAAACCTCACGCCCAAATCACCCCTTTTACCTGTTGATTTCTTCTTTTTTAGTATGTATATTGCATTTAAATTATTTGTTTTATGGGGGGATATTTATAAGGCAAAGATTTAATTATAGATGAAATTATGAATTGATATCATATAATTTTCCAATAAGTAATTAGTGTCTCCTCAGAAGGCGGAAAAGGAACCAAGTATATGAAATATTGGTATATTGCAATATGTATAGGACTAATATACTTCAATTGTTCATTGAATTCAGATAAAAGGCAGGGAACAGAGAGTCAATCAGAGATTGATGAATACAAAGCACCTTATTCAGATCAATTGCTCGAATTTGAGGGATCATTTGGTTCAGAAATATCAGGAACAGAATCAGAATTCTTACTTAAATCACCATTTGGTACTGAGGTGTCTGATAGAGGGGATATCTATGTCATAGATGAATGGAAGATGAAAATATTTGATCAAAATGGAAATGGTATAAAAACAATAGGCAGGAGAGGTGAAGGACCCGGTGAATTTAGTGGATTGCCATATATCTATGTTAGTCCGACAAATTATTTATTTTCTTATAGTTCGCTTGAAATATCTAAACCGTTCAACATTTTTGCTCCTGATTTCTCTTTAGTGCATATGAAACGTTTAAGAAACGAACAAATATCAAAGATTAAAATATACTTA
>JBHPLC010000054.1:0-13003 GCA_042564455.1 Candidatus Zhuqueibacterota bacterium
CAGAGGGCGTTCGTATTCGTTTCATGAAACTGTCACTATTGCGCTGAGTTTTAATATATGGTATATTTTCCAAAGGTTTTTCATATAACAATTCGCCCTTTTCATCAAATTTATATGCAATTCCCGTTCTCATAGTGAAAAAGTAGTATTTATCATCACTGTCAGTAAAAGTCCATCCTCTTGCAAATATCATCATTAAACTAATATCAGTTAAACGTTTATCCTTGGAATTTTCCCAATATTATTCTGAATTTTTCCTTCATTTGTCCAGACAGTAATATAGTGTCCACTGGAAGGGAAATTACTCACGATGTTGTTGTTTATTGAAAACGTAGTTTGAAAATCGTCTCTGGTTTAAAATGAGTCCATAAATGAACCGTCTTTAGAAAGTATCGATATCCTTTGATTTTTCCAATCCTGAATATATATCCTCCCATCCGGACCGATAGCCAGATATTCAAGAGCAAGATATTCAGCCGGTCCTTGACCTATTCTGCCGGATTTCCTTAGAAATTCCCCCTCTTTAGTGAAAAAGTATAAACAATGATTCCCTATATCCATTACTACCAGTTCATTTGTGGCATGATTCACACGAACCATTTCAGGAAGATTCAATCCTTCATTATTAAAAATATAATCATCATCCACTATTGTCTGATGTTTATAAACAATAGTCGGATATTCCTGTGCGAATGCTGCAAATGGTACTATGCAAAGCAAAAGTACTACAACTAAACCGCTTTTCATTTATTACTCCCTTCGAATCCGGTCCATGCTATTCTATAGTTTTTGTGGCACCTCTAAACCGGTTTAGAGGTGAATATCTCCATATAATGCAAATTGCCACTTTATATTACTTCTCAACTATACGGTATTCATAAACCTCAACACCTTCCCAAGGTATAAAATATATGCTGTTATCAAAAATTCGAAAGCGCAGCACATTGATCGACAAAGGAATTTTTCCTAATAGTATTCCATCCTTATCAAATATTTCCAGTTTCTGAAGATCCGTGGATGTGTATAATTCATTAGAGTAATTCCTGAAATTATCAAGTGAACCTGTCCCGGGATTTTGAGGTTGTTTAATATATGTACAAACCCAAATCCTGTCTTTATTGTCAATTCCAATTCCACCTGATACAAATGTACTGACCTGTTTAAACACTGTGGGACTTTCACGTATCTCAGGAACAACTTCATAATTTAATTGTCGGTCAATTGACAGTAACAGCAAACCATTAGATGAATATTTTTCTATTCGGTTCTGATTTCTAAACGAAACAAAAATATTATCATGACGGTCAATTGTTATATGAATGTAATTTTGAAATGATGTGGTTTGATTATCTTCATAAAGAGTAGGTTCAACAAATCTTTTAATGTCTGAACCAGTTGGTTCATATAAAACTACTAAAGGTTTCAGTTGGCCAAAACCAATTTGTTTAGCCATTTCTTTTGAGCTTATAATAATATTTCCATTGCTTAATACAAATAATTCCCGGTTATCAGTAGAATTTATTCTAATAATTTCATCCAGACCTGTAGAGATTGACATTTTGTGAATTTTGCCTCCAGCGTCTCCAATATATAGGTTTTCATCATTATAGATATCTATACAGGTTAATACTGTGAATTCACCGTAACCATCTCCTTTTCTGCCTATAGTTCGAATATAATTCCAGTCTTTGTCAAACTGCTGTATCCTGTAATTCCCTGTATCGAGAAGATAATGATTGCCATTCTTATCTTTGGTTAAGTCTTTCAGACGGTGAAAAATGAACTGTTCATCCGTTTCATCCATTCCCCCGATCTTCCTCACAAACTCCAATCCTATTTCCGGTTCATTCCCCCACAACGGAGTTACATTATGCACATGCCTCACACCATTAATAACCTCCACGGTGTAAGTATTTGATGTTTCAGTGGAACAATAAAAGAATAAAGCAGAGAAAAGCAAAACCACTAAAAGGTAGGAGCGCAATATATCCTCCCATGAAAGGTTAAAGGACAATTACTACGGCTCATAAAGTACTACATATATAGTTATACAAAACAAAAAGAAAAATGTTCCTATAAACGTAATAAATAATTTTATTAGAAACAACATAAATTTATAGTAGCTCTAAAATCGGATTTTCTAAATCAATATGATTTTACCTGGATAAGTAAGTCTCGTGCTTTGAAAAGGGACAACGTCCCCTTAGCGGGTTTCCCAGTCGATGGGACGGTCGGGAAGGTAGCGGAATGAGTTGTTCTCCGCTTTAATGAATGATTTGAAATGTATGTAAAGATCTTCATGCATTTTAAAACTGTCCCGGCATCTGTTTATCGCCGCCGAGACCGCTTTCCGGTCGGCATCCACATCATCGGCGATCTTTCGTGAACGCCCTTTATTGTCCGTCACACTCGCAAGATATTTCTCGATAAACTCCAGTGTGTCCAGCATATCCATCTTCTTTTCCGGATTCTCAAAAGAGTCCGCCTCTTTTTTATCGAGCAGATCATCCCGGAGTTCTTTCAGTTTTTTCAGAGGCATCTGCTTAATCATATCTTCCGATCTGATATCCTCTTTGCGTCTCAGATTCTCACCATCAAGCTGTTCACCCACCATGTTTGAGTAGGGCAGGTGCTTTTTATCAGCAGGATTTTCGGAGACCAGTCGTTTCAGCTCGGAACAGTGCAGCCATTCACCATTATGCGTTATCAGATTGCGGATATGCAGAAGTCCGATAGAAGGTTTGATCGAATACGACACACCCTGGTACTTTATCTCCCAGCCTGCACCGGACCTCCGGAAGATATTTATGTCCTTAATTTCCATCTCCTCCTGAGCTTCTTCCTTTTGTGAAGCGGTATCACTGCTGCCTTCATGTGATATGACCTCAACGACATATTCCCCGGGAAACTCATCGGAAGGGGCGAGTCTGATCTTTGTGCCTTTCTTTATGACAGAACCGGTTTCACTATGGGCGCGCCAGACGCTATTGCCGATCTTTATCTTGCCTCTCTTTGTCCTGTTATTGATCGTCTGTACGACCTCGCCCTCATTATCCGGTACTTTTTTCTCACGGAATTCCTGAGGCTGCTTAATTGTGAACCTCTCAAAGAACCTTCTTTCAAGAACGAACAGTATCCCGGAGATATTGACAAATGCGATGATCTGTGCCGGCAGGGTAACATTGAGAAGGGCAAATATCCCGGAAGCTGCAGCGCCGAAACTCAGCCACAGGAAGAACGAACCGGTGAACGTGACCTCACCCACAAGAAATAACGTGGCAAGCGACATCCATATCCACCATATCTCAAATTCCATGATGCTGTCCTTAAGCAGTAGGGAATAAATTATGATCTGTTAAATTATCTGTCAGGTAATCTACCTGTCAGAATTATCAGAATAGTTTTTCAGAAAATCAATAACTTTGTTCAGTGCGCGAGTCCTGTGGCTTATCTCGAATTTGACCGGTTTGCCAAGTTCACCGAATGTTTTGTCATATCCATCAGGCCTGAACACCGGATCGTAACCGAATCCGTAGTCACCCTGTGGTTTTTCCACAATAATACCCTCGACTGCTCCATCAAATATACGTGTACCGACCGGCAGAGCAAGAGCCATCACACACCTGAACCTCGCTGTCCTTTTATCTTCGGGAACGTCTTTCAGCATTTCAAGGAGCAGGGCGTTGTTTTTTTGACTATCCGTTTCCTCACCGGCAAACCGCGCAGAATATACACCCGGCCTGCCGCCGATCGCATCAACCTCGATACCCGAGTCATCCGCTAAAGTAATTATACCGGTCTTCTCGAACAGAGTTTCAGCTTTTAATACGGCATTTTCTGTGAAAGTGTTTCCGGTCTCTTCAACTTCGATCCTGTTTTCCAGGTCGGCAAGAGAAATAACATAAGCGGCAATACCTTCAAGAAGGGGAATTATCTCCACGACTTTCCCCTTGTTGTTCGTTGCTATCAAAAGCTGTTTTATCATTTTCTTTCCGGAGGATATTAAGAAGAATATAAATATATACTATTTTGGATCCGGAATATATTGACTAAAATTGTAAAAAGTTAATTCGGAGAGCTGTAAACCTACATCAGTCCGATGCTTGCCTTAAAACTCTTCTTGTCAAAAGCATAACTTAACGCGACTTCAGGATCGACCTTACCTTCGCTGACCAGATTCCTCAGACAACCGTCCATACTCTGCATACCCTGTTCAGCTCCTGTCTGAATGATAGAAGGAATTTGAAATGTCTTTGCTTCCCTGATCAGGTTTCTGACCGCCGTTGTCGCAATAAGTATCTCATGGGCGGCAACACGGCCTCCGCCTTCTTTCAGCGGGAGAAGTTTCTGTGCAATGACACCTTCGAAGGATTCCGCAAACATTGCCCTTATCTGCTGCTGCTGCTCAGGCGGGAAAACATCAATAATTCGGTCTACCGTTTTTGCGGCGCTCGATGTATGAAGTGTCCCGAAGATCAAATGGCCGGTCTCAGCTGCCGTGATAGCGAGGGAAATTGTTTCAAGATCCCGCATTTCACCGACAAGTATTATGTCCGGATCCTCCCGCAGTGCGCTCCTCAGGGCATTTGAAAAAGAATGTGTATGCGGGCCGACCTCCCTCTGATTGACAAGACATTTCTTGCTTTTATGCTGAAACTCGATTGGATCCTCGATAGTAAGAATATGGCCTTTTAAATTGTCGTTAATATAATCGATCATTGCCGCAAGTGTGGTGGACTTTCCGCTCCCGGTCGGACCGGTAACAAGGATCATCCCTTTTTCCTTCATGGAAAGTTCAAGAAGGATCGGAGGAAGGTTAATTTCCTTCGCTGTAAGAACTTTTGTAGGAATAGTCCTGAATACCGCTGCTTCACCGTGTTGATTGAAGAATATATTTACTCTGAACCGGGCAATATTACCCAGCTGGCGGGAGAAATCTATCTCTTTCTCTTCCTCAAACAGCTTCTTCTGGTGGTCATCCATTATATCATAGACCAGATGATGGATGTCCTCTTTTGATAACATGGGAACATTCAGTTTACGCATTTCACCATGAACACGCATCATCGGAGGAGATCCCGCACTGATATGTAGATCTGAGCCGCCGGCCTGTTTAGTAAAGGTAAGAAGTTGTGCAATATCCATAAATTAGTATTTATTTAATTAGAAGTTATTAGTCCTTTTTATATGAGGGTACTGCTAACTGTCTATTGAATTGTTTATACAGATATACTAAGAATAGACTTCTTTTTCATTACATTTACATACATTTACCATAGTCTTAACATACTTGATATTACCGCCTTCTTTATTCTCTTCGGAACGCATTATCATTATCGGCGAAAAGAGTTCATTACATGTCGCACATACCTGATCCGTTCCTTTTTTTCCCAATGCTTTCTCAGCAAATGTTTTTTGTTTCTTTGCCACTTAAAACCTCCTGCATATTTGTCTTATGATTTAACACATTACTTTAATTTATAATTTAATTATTTCTTCTTTCAGGCACCTCATTTAAATTCAGATATGCTGTGCCGATTTTCTTGTCAAAATAAAATACCTCAATTGCATAGATTTTACCATTGCTGTCCGAAGAATATTCAGTCTGCAGTTCCTTATAGATATCTATAGGCCTGTTCATGTCATTTCCGTCATCTCCGCCGGCAAAACCCCTGACATCTATCCTAATTCCGGTATTGTTGGGGATATTTGTTTCAACATCTATAATTTCAACTGACCTCTCCCAGGTAAATTTAAACTCATCACCGTTCTCAAGAAGACTCTTATTTCCGTTATTGAATTTAAGCACAAGATGTTTTAATTCCGGTTCGATCAAACGGATCCTCATCTGTCCAAGTACATTTTCTTCATCTTTTTCAAGTTTTACCAGATATTCCTTGCCGTCTCCGATAGAAAATTCCGGCAGAAGGTCCGTATCAGTATTAATGACATAATTCCTGTCATCACCGGTGTTCACTCTGTTTGTCCTTGAATAATATCCAAAGAAATTCATATAATATTCAGGATAGAACTCTATAGAAGGACTGGTATCCAGCAGCTCTAACTTATCACCTTTAAGTATCTGAAATGTGCCTTCGTTCTTTACTGACTTGATTATTCCGTTGACTCTGACAATAAAACCCTCTACATCCGGATAAACACTCTGATAATTCGACCGGTTGTCCACAATCGGATTTTCAGATATATTTATGTTTATCTCACCACAGTCAAAACTGTCTTTTCTGATTTTGATCGACGTGTTACTATATACCGCCACCACTTTATTAAAATCGTTTGAACTCCCGAAATCTATTATGTCAGCATGTAATCCGCGGTCATAATTTGCTTCGATATGCTTTATATTTATCTGATCTCCCCGCCGGATATTTATTGTGCTGTTGTTCACAAATACCATGGGAACTTCATTATTGACCGAAACTGTAATGAATTTAAGATAAGGATCATCTATCGGATATCTGATCGAATCCTTGATTATTCCGATCTCTTCCATAAAAGCATCAACAATCATTGATTGATATCTGACTCTCTGGTCAAACTCACCAATATCCTTAGAGGTCTCAATTCCGAAAGCAGGAATATTATATGTAGACAGCGCATAATAAGTTGCAGATTTTCGCTGTTCTTTATGTATTGTAGTTTCTGAAAAAGTGTTATGGTTATTATACCTGAAATGGTGTTCCTCGATCGAAATATCTTTATTTACAGTATTGCAGATCCTCTCGGCGATCTCTCTTAAATTGATTCCGTCACCGTTTCCGTTATTTGAGTAATATTCTATATCGGTAATGATCGACTGGCCGAATCTGTTGGGATTATGAAGATCGTCGATGAAATCAGGCCTGAAAAATCCTGAACCGTCATGAAGATTAAGGAGATAATCACATTCGGAGATCAATTGTTTAAGAACAAGTACGATCTCCATTTCATAATCATCCTCATACCTTGGTTCATCAAGATCAAATAACCTGTTCATGTCACCGTCTGTTTCCCTCTGATCATTGATAATTGCCTGAAAGTTTGTTCTCGGAACTATGATCAGATTACCTTTTCTTAATGGGAGGTCTACATACTGATCTGCTGTTAAATAACCGCCCGGTTCATTATGTATACCGCCGAATATCAATAATGTCGGTCCCGGCTCATCACCGTTTATTCGGTAAATATTCAGTTCATTCTCTGTATTTTTGAAATATGTCTCATGGTAATAATTATCACTGTCATATCCCAAAAAGACAGCAGAGAACAATATGGATATAACCATCAATAAAACAGTATAGGACAGTTTTGCTTTTTTTAAGGAGACATTGAAACAGTTTATATATTTCATCCTATCGTCTCCAAAAAGTTATTTTGTGATATTTATTATCCATAGCTCTCCGTAAATTATCTCAGCCGCTCTGTTTTCTGGATCAGCAGTTCACCTGAATTCGAATAAACATAGATCCTGAAATATTCAAATTCTGCAGAGTTTTCTGTCAGTAAGATTTCACCTGATTTCACCGGAGTGATAGCTGACATTTCGAAATCTAAACCAGATCTAAAATTTCTTGCTGTCCCGTCCTGATTCAGTTCTATCCCGACTGGTGCAGCGAACGGTCTTACACTGGAAGTGGTTTTAGCTACAATTAGGATACGGCCCGCAACATAATTTCGCATTGTATCATCTTTTCTGATCCGAAGTGTTACCGTTAAACGTCTGCCGTTATAACTCAAAGTGGGACTTAGTTCCTGAATGGAAATAATATCAGATGTTTTGTCATTTTCTGTTATATCAACCGGAGTAGTTACATCATTTGGTGATGTATGCCCCTGGTTATTGGTGCCCTGTATTTCATTGTTGATCTGACCGCTGTTTTCAGGTTTCTCTGTTTCCTGCCCTATCTGCGGTTCCTGTCTCTGATTATTATTTGCAGTATTATCTGAACTTAAATCCGGCATACGAATACTTCTACCGGAATTATTAAATAAATAGATATTCAAAGCAATAGATGAACTGAAAAGAATTGTAAATAATGAAACTGTATAAATTGCATATCTGATTCTTTTTCGGTTAACTTTGATACTTCTGACTTTTTTTACCCCGTTTAATATTAAAACGGTAATGTTGTCTTCAGGCATAATAAAGCCTCAATTAATTAAACTGCCATTAAATCAAAAATTAGAAATCTGACTTCTTTTCAAATTCTTTCCAATTCTCATTTACTATTTTATATTCACCGTTTTCAGAAATTATAAACAGCTTTTTGATCCCGGTATCTCTAAATATATCAGACTCGAATACCTGATAAAACTCTGCTATGAAATATTTTCCGCTTTTCAAAATTCTAAAATTTGAAATCGTTATTTCAAGCCTGCGGTAATTCTCCAGGTTTCTTTGTTTTGAACTAATCCATTGATGTAAATTCTTGTTATTCGATCTAAATATTTCTGAATAATGTGATTTATACTTCTCAAAATTTCTGCTCGCCCAGTCATTCTTCCACTTTTCAATAAAAATCTCCAATAATTCAGATTCTGCTTCTAATTCTTCTACAGGTGAATATGAAATATCTTTTACAATAATTATTGGCGTATCTTTTAATTCTATAAATTCATCTAACTCTTTCAGATCAGTGTTTGTAACCGCAACACAGCCTTTTGTATTGAACTGTTTTGAAATACGCTCAGGATCATCTGTTGCATGAAGCCAGATGTCGTATCCGCTCTTACCGTTAATAATATCGTACTCATTCGGATAGTTCATGTCAAACGCCCCGATACCGAATTGTACAACCTCCGGCGGTGTATAAATACGGGCAAGATCATCTGCATCCCAGGAATGGGTGAAAGCGTAGACTCCTTCCGGAGTTTTCATGTCCATGTTTTCCGTTTTATCACCTCTTACCTTGCCTGTTGTGCAGTCATAGGTTTTTACTCTGTTGTAACTTCCGTCATAGTTAAAAACATATAATTTCTGTTTGCTTTTCTCTACCACAATTACGTAAGGACTATACAGCCCGTCCAATTTCAGTATTGAACCTGGAACCGTTTTCAGATCATATTCCTCAAATTCAAAATGCCCGGAATTATTTCCGTTTTCGTCCGCTGTTGAAAGGTCCTGAGCGAATTGAACTCCTGGGATCACGAAAATTATAATTAATAGAACTGTAAATAAATTTCTGAATTTCATAGTTTGATCGTCAAATTGTATTTTTCTAATCAGTATTATTAATTGCCTATTATACGGATATTTGAATCAGAAAGATTCTTCCTCTACTATTTTTATTACTTTATTTCTGCCGCTTGATTTAGCATTATATAATGCTTTGTCTGCTTCTTTAATAAGTGATTCGGCATCCCTCACTGAATTTGGAAATTCCACCACACCAATACTTGCGGTGATTTTTATCAATTCATTATTAAATACAGTATTCATTTTTTCAATATTTTCTCTGATACGCTCAGCCGTGGGAAGTCCCTTATCTAATTCTGTTTCAACTAAAATAATCGAAAATTCCTCTCCACCATATCGACAGCAAATATCAACATTTCTTGTGCTTTGTTTCAAAGTAGCGGCAACCTGTGTAAGTACTTTATCTCCCGCCTGATGCCCAAATGTGTCATTTACTTTCTTAAAATGATCAATATCGATCATCAGTAAAGTAAACTTTGATTCATATCTGATCGACCTTTCCACTTCCTCCTGGATCCTCTGGGTAAATGTCCTGAAATTATACAGCCCGGTCAAACCATCTGTTGTTGCCTGCAATTCAAGCTGCTTTAAAGCATGACTCCTTTCTAATGCAATACCGAAATGATTAGCAAGCATAATTAGAATAAGTTCATCTCTGTCACTATAAAATGAAGGTGTTTTACTTTCAATAGTGATCGCTCCAAAACAGACATCGTGATAGCTGATCGGCGCACCTATAAAAGACCGCAGGTCATAATTCGTTTTTTCTTTTGATGAAAACCTGGGAAGAAATTGATCCTCTTTTTCGATATCAGGGATCCGTATAGATTTCCGCTTTCTGATGATCCAGCCGTTCAGCCCTTCTTCAATAGGATAGTTTGTTCCTTCCGGATACTCGTTTTTCTGACCAACCACCCTGATTATTTTAGCGCTTTCACTCCCGCCTCGATATTCCGAAATAGTCAGACGGTCATATTTTAGCACATTATTTAATACCGAGATCAATAGATCCAGGATTTCTTCAAATTTCAAATTAGAAATAAGCCCCAGGCTCACTTCATAAAAGAATGAAAATAATTTTGCTGAATTTTCGTATTCAAAAAGATTGTTATAATTGAGAATTGTTTCCGCTACAATACTCGAGTAATGTTCTAAAAGACTTATATCATCATCGGAATATATATTCTTTTCAAGGCTGTCTATTATAAGAACTCCGAGTGCTTTTTCATTAATGCTGATCGGTGTTATAAGTATGGATTTAATATCCACTGGTTCCGAATAATAATTGATCAGATTATCAATTTCTTCCGGAAAATTTGATAATAGCGATTTATTATTTACAATGACCTTTTCGAATAAGTGATCTCCTTTCAGCAATTTATGGTCTTTTTTGAACTTATCTGACTCAGATATCCTGAATGACTTGTAAAAGCTTTTGGTACTTTCATCAAGAATGAAAATAACTGAAGAATGAGCCGCAAAAGTCTTTTTTATTATTGTAAGGAGTTTTGTAATGTGTTTCTGATAATCACTTTCCGTATCTTTGTCGCTTTTTATTAAGGCCTCTCCTGATAGTTGTCTCAAAAGATCTATATTGGGAGTGCTGTTGTCTAACAAGAGATCTTTTTCAGATTCTTCGACTTTCTCTTCTTCTTCAGGTTCTTTCTCTTCCGCGACAGTCTTATTCTTGAACATCGAATAAAGAACAGTGCAGAATAAAATAATTGTCAGAATTCTCCATAACAGCACAACCTTTGAGGTATTATCAATACCGATAGGGAAAAATCCATAAAAAACCATCACCAAAAACAACACTAAAGTAGTTTTCAGATACTCTGAAACCTTGTCGCCTATTATATTAAAAATGTTGTCTAATCTGTCCAATTACTTGTCTTCTGAATTGTTGAAAAAACTACTCGTTAAACTACACAATTCTCCAATTTAATGTACAACCTAACATTATACAAAAATAATCAACAAAAATCAAGAAATGTATCCCTTTTAGCAGGTTTGTGTAACGCTCTTTATTTTTAACCATTTATGATACCTTTTTCCGAATCGAGATATCTGACTTCTTCTTCAAGCTCTATACCGAATTTATTATAAACCGCTTCTTTCATCTTTTCAGCAAGTTTTAGGACATCTTTTGATGTTGCATTTCCGCAATTTACAATAATATTTGCATGCTTTTCAAAAACAGATGCGCCGCCTGTCTTCATCTTTTTAGCACCTGCAAGATCCAGAAAATATCCTGCAGCACGTCTGTGTTCACCCTCTTCTTCAGGCGGAAGATTCTTAAAATAGCTCCCTGCACATGGTAAAGACCTGTCTGGATGTTTAATTTCTCTTATAGAGATTATCCTGTTATATTCCTTCAAAATATCTGTTTTTTCTCCTTTGTTCACTCTGAGATCTACCGAAAGTACAAAACAGTTCCTGCTTTGAAGGACTGAATACCTGTAATCAAATTCAAAAAATTTAGCATTAACCGTTTTCTCCTGCAATTCTTCATCAAGTATATCAGCCTTATCTAAAATATCACTTATAGTATTACCGTATGCTCCGGCATTCATGTATACGGCTCCTCCCACAGTACCCGGTATCCCCGAAAGGAATTCTAATCCGCTAAGTGATCTTTCCGCAGCAAATCTCAGAATATCTCCAAGATTATTCCCCGAAGAAGCTGATATAAAAGGATCATTATATTCCGGAGGATCGTCACTTATCATTTTAATGATCAGTCCTCTGAAACCTTTATCATCCACTAATAAATTGCTTCCCGCTCCAATTAAAACTGCAAGTATCTCAAGTTTTTTGACCGCATCCAGAACCTTTAGCAGAGTATCTTTTGAATTGACCTCACAAAAAAGATCCGCCGGGCCCCCTATTTGAATTGAAGTATGGTCTTTCATTATTACATCTTTACGGATAATATCAGGGAACAGGTTTTCAAACTCGTTGTATGCTGTGTTTTTCATTAATTACACCTTTAGACAGGTCAAAATAAAACATATGGGTTAGGACATGGTCGTAACCCATATGTTTAAATAAAATTTATCAAAACAAATCATAAGTATTGTTTAATCGTAAATTATATTTCTATTGAATCACCGGGATTCATAACTATACATTCATATTCCGCATTCTTAGCACCTTCTGCGAACTCATTAACATCAACTTCTATAACCGGAAATGTGTTATAATGCATCGGTACTACCTTTTTTGGATTTACCAGTTTCATCGCAAACAGCGCATCTGAAATACCCATGGTAAAATTATCACCGATCGGCAGCAAAGCTAATTCTACTTCGTTTAATTCACCGATCAGTCTCATGTCTCCAAAAAGTCCGGTGTCACCTGCATGATAAACAACCTTGCCGTCCATATCTAAAAGAACACCGCATGGATTTCCTGTATATATGGGAATATCTCCTTCCATAACAGCCGAACCATGAAGGGCCTGGGTCAGTTTTACCATGCCTAAATCAAATTTACGCGAACCGCCGATATGCATTGGATGCACTTTTGCGCCATTTTTTTCACAGTAAGTCGCAAGTTCGAAAGGTGCCACAACTAATGCATCGTTGTTTTTCGCTATTGTTAACCCATCTCCGATGTGATCACCATGTCCATGAGTGAGTATTACGTTATCAACTTTTACATCTTCGGCTTTTATCGATGCCTTGGGATTACCCGTCAAAAACGGATCGATAATAACTGATTTCCCGTTTGCCGAAAATTTAAAACATGAATGACCATAAAATTCAACTTTCATGATATATCCTCCAGAATATTTTCGATTATTATTAT
>JBHPLC010000055.1:0-12567 GCA_042564455.1 Candidatus Zhuqueibacterota bacterium
ATCCCTGTAGCATCTATGTCACTCAAACCTATTCCTGCAATAATTATATGTTTCATTTCCGGATTTGAATTTAATTCATCCCTGATTTTGTTTTCAAGAAATTCTGAATTTTCAAATGTAAGTGCACCGTTAAAACGAATAACGGATAAATATTTACATCTTTCAAGATCCCATCTTTTTGCATCCTTGAAACCGCCCTCCCAGTGTTTTGATAAAACCCTGATATCCGGGTGCATCTGAATATATAATGAATGGGCAAACGAGAGAAATACTCCGGTCAATATACCTTTCTCGAGTTCCGGAGCAAAAATGAGTGTACTGAAAAAAGTTATAAGTGCTATGATACCGTCAATTTTGGTTTCCTTCCATAAGTAAAAAAAGCCTCTGATATTTAAAATGCTTAGGACAGCTATCATAAGGATACCGGCAAGAACTGATTTTGGAAGGTGGTATAAAAAAGGAGTGAAAAATAAGAGAGTAATAAGTACCACTATACTGGTAAAAACGCCTGACATACCGGAGACAGCTCCGGATTGATTGTTCAGGGCAGACCTTGAAAAGGATCCTGAAACCGGATAACTGCTGTTAAATGAGCCAATAATATTTGCTAATCCCTGTCCGATCAATTCCTGATTTGTGTCTATTCTCTGACCGGTTTTGGAAGCAAGGGTTCTTGCAACTGCAATAGACTCCATAAAACCGATTAGAGAGATAAGAACAGCCATCGGGAAAAGGCGGAAGATAACACTAAATTCCAATCTGGGAATTTCAAAAGCAGGTAAACCGCCGGGTATATTTCCAATTACATGCCCACCGCCGTCAATTCTAATATTATTATTCAGTTCCTTGCCGTCTATAGAAAGTTTCCATTTTGTATTATCGAAAATGACATTATTTATGTGATCATTATTTAGATAATATTCATAATCTCCCTGGTCATTTCTACTCCTGCGGATTATCAATCTTCTAAGTTGTTCTCTTAATTTAGAAATGGCCTCACTACTTAAAAGGATCTCATAATTTAATAGAGCTTCCCTCTGACCTAAATGAAATAATTGTTCAGTACTTTTTCTGAAAAAACTGTCATTTTCATAAATTTGTTTTGATACACCAAGTTTTTCCGACATTAGATCGTCTAAATTCATAGTTTCCGTATTATATTCGTTTATCAAGTCTATCAGGTCCATCGATTTAATGTCTTCGAATGATAATATCTGTGTTTTCTCAAAGTCGCTCAACCAAGAGAAAAAAGTTGTAATAATAACGGCAATTAACACTGCAGGCAGTTTTTCATTTATGTGCTTAATAGTTAAAATGATGATTATTGCAGACAGACCTAATAACAAACAGGGCAAATGCACTTCCCTGATCAAAGATAGCGTATTATACACGGTATTGAAGTGATAACTTGATTTTTCTACTGTAATACCAAATAAACTTCCCAGTTGAGTTGTAGCAATTATTATTACACCTGCATTTGTGAATCCAACAATTACAGGATGGGAAATAAAATTTATAATAATTCCCATCCTAAACAATCCTATAATAAATTGAAATAATCCAACCAGAAGACTTAGCAGTATTGCATAGGCAATAAAACCTTCTGTACCGGCCGTTGCTACTGATTCCAAAGCGACTGCACTCATAAGTGATACCATTGCGACAGGACCGGTGGAAAGCATCCTGCTGGATCCGAATAGAGAAGCTATCATAGGAGGCAGGAAAGAGGCGTAAAGACCGTAATAAGCGGGTAATCCCGCAATCTGAGCATATGCCATTGACTGGGGAATTAATACTAAGGCGACAGTAATTCCTGAAAAAAGATCGGATTTGAAAGAGTTCTTATTATAATTACTGAACCAGGATAAAAAGGGAAATATTTTTTTGAGCATTACATGGAATTATTGTTAAAATTAACCTGCATGATAATAACAAGAGTCCCTGTACAATAAGTTTCAACTATCTAAAAAAAAATTATTAAAGAGTGCCGGCAGGACATGGTCAGGCAAGTTTCAGCTATAACTTAATAATGTAAGGTTTTTAGGGATTAGCAAATAACATTCCTCCGCTCATAAAAAGAACGTTATTTATACTGTTTTCTCGAAGTATCAGAAAAGCTTCGTATGAGCGGATACCTTTCTGACAAACAGTGATATAGTTTTTGGATTCTGACAGCTCGGTTATCCTGTCCCGAAGTTCATTTAAGGGGATAGATATTTTTTCTGTATTCTGAGGCAGCGGCAGAGCTTCGATCTCATCAGTATTACGGACATCGAGAATAATAAGATCATCAGATAGACCGCTGAATACAGGTGGAATAGATTTTAGTGAATCGTTAATGATCCCGTCGGCAACATAAGCAAGAAAATGCAGTGAATCGATCGGTCCGCCATAGGGCGGAGCATAGGCGGGTTCAAAATCAATAAAATCGGTAATGACGGCATCATTCTGCATTAAAGCTGCTGCCGTATCTATTCTTCTGACAATTTCGCCTTCACCGGCAACATGAACACCAAGTATTTTTTCAGTGGAAGGATCAATTATCATTTTAATATAATAACCTAGCGGTTCAGGATAATAGTGAGCTTTGTCTTCAAAAACACCCCAGACACTGACTGGTGAAAATCCGGCTTTTTCTGCCTGGAACGAAGTTAATCCTACGGATGCTATATTCCAGTCAAAACATTTCAGCACTGATGTTCCAAGTATGGGATTGAATTTCCGGGTTTTACCGCTAATGTTTTCTCCAACCGTTCTTCCCATTCTGTTTGCCAGTGAACCTAAAGGGATTAAAACAGGATCACCCGATATCCTATGAGTTGTTTCGGTACAGTCTCCAGCAGAAAATATACTGTCATCAGAAGTAGTCAGGAATTCGTCTACTTTGATCCCGCCGGTTTCACCTATTTCAAGGCCAGCCTCTCCGGCTAATTTTACATCAGGATTTACACCGATACACACGATCACTTTATCAAAGAGATTTTCCAGTTTTTCAGCCTCAGTTCTGATGGACAGTCCATTTTCCTCTTCAACTATTTCTACGCACCTGGAATTAAGTTTTAAGTTTATTTCCTCATCAACAAGCATCTTTTCAATATGTTTTGATAATTCCCTGTCAATTGAAGCTGGAAGGAGCTGGTCCATAGCTTCGATAAGAGTTACATCAATACCCCATAATGAAGCAAAAGCTTCACATAATTCCAGACCGATATAACCTCCTCCGATTATTGCCACAGTTCCAATTTTTCCGGTCCCGCATTCTTTTTTCAGGCTTATTGCGTCTTCAGCCTTCGTAAAGAATTTTACACCCGGCAGATCTATTCCCGGGATATCAGGTTTTACGGGAGTTGCTCCAGTCGATATTACAAGATAATCGTACGAAATATTGAAGGTTTTATCTGTATTAACTTCTCTGCATTCTACGCTTTTGTTTTTTCTGTCAATGAGCAAAACTTCAGTATTAATGAGAACATTTACATCTTTGACAGTTCTGAAATATTCCGGATCTTTTAAAAGGTCATAAGGGGTTGTTCTAAGCTGATCAAATCCGTCGATATCACCAAGCAGGAAATAGGGGAGACCACATGCCGCATAAGAGATATATTCGCCTTTTTCTAGAACGGTGACATTTGCTTCAGGATTTAATCTTCTTGCCCTGCATGCAGCTTTGAGTCCTGCTGCAGATGCGCCGATAACAACTATTTCTAATTTGTTATTGGGATTACTCATTTTATGTCTCCAGGAAAATTAGAGAAATATTGATAAACTAAGAAAGTCCTGAAAAAACGAGTTTCTTCAGGACTTTCTTTTTATATTTAACATCACCTCAGTTAATCTTAACCTTTGATTATATTAAAAGCCTCTTCTAAGATTGAGTTTGATCTTGCTCTGTCTACGCTTTTCATTGCAACTGCGATTTTCCTTAGTAATTCGGATCGTTCGATATTTTCAAACTGTGTAGAGTTTTGAACTTCAGTATAAAGATCATTCAGAACAATAGTCAAAACGGAAGAATCGGCATTTTTTACAAATTCCGTCAAAGCCTCTGCTTTTGTTTTTGTATCTAATGAACTCAGCATCTGTCTTGCCTGGAGAGAATTTACTTTTATCCATAGACTGGTTAATTCGATCAATGGCCGAGGTTCACTTACTTCCTGAGAAAAACCGCCAAGACTATTCAGGAAATCTTCTGCTTCTTTTCCTGCAGGATCAAGTTCCTTGAACTGTATTATTTTAGAGACAAGTTTTGAGTATGGTTCTTCCATTGTATCGATTACTCTGTCATACTCCTCACCGGACAGGTTTTCTTTATTTAAGGCTATGAATATCAGAACTTCTTCCCTTAATGTTACACTTTCCAGTTCATGAACCATTTCAAGAAGTTCATCAAGGGGGTGGCCAATCTTCTGTTTTATTGAACGTGTTAAAATCTTTTCACGCGGATAATTCTGTGGAATCTCTTCGACAATTGCGTCAATATCTGCTAAGAAGGACTCTTTATCAGAACCGGAAACGGCGCCGTTCTCGATCATACACATTTTGGTGTCGGTAAGTAAAAGGATATCTTCAGAACCTACGAAATCCAGGAATACTCCATGAGAGGATGCCGGCAGTTTCGGAAGCTTGTATAAAACTCGTGCTGCCATAAATGCTTTTTCTTTCTCATCGCTGAACATATTCAATACTGAATTCAGTTCATTTACAAGCTCTGCGTTAATTCCATTCATTCCTTTGGATATCAAAACCTGCAACTTAAGATAAGGATCAGAAATGTTATCCGCATTTCCTTCCGGACTTGTGAAGTTTGGATTACTTATTGCCAATTGTTCTATTACATAAGGAGAATCCATTTGTTCGAAGATTGAATTCGCAAGACTGCTATTATATACGACAACAACTTCAGCGAGAGCCCTGAGTCCCATATTTCTTTCAAATTTATCAGGCATATTTCTGTACATTTCAGCAAGTGCCTGCCATTCATTGGATGTTGCTCTCAGACCTACTTTATTTTTTGCAGCGAGAATATCTCTTCGGTAATCATTTGAAATAAGCCCTTTGGCACGAGCAAAGAATTCGTTTACCTGTTTTTGGGCGCTTTCATTAAGACCACTATTGTCCAGTGTCTGCTTTAATTGAGATATTTTAGTATTAAAAGTATTAAGTATAGAAGCCTGTACACCTTCTGCCTCAACAATCCAGTTTTTACCGTTCGCAGTATTACCGGCAGCGAGTGCCAGAGCCATCATCTCATTCATTTTCTGGAAATCCAGATCCATTTGATCAATGGTATCACGCATTTCGCCAATTAATACGGTAATTTCTTCCGGAAGCGGTTCAGCAACGATTTCTTCTTCTCCTGAGTAAAAGACCAGGCTTACAAGGACAAGAAAGAATATGACAAAAATTACCGACCAGAATATCTTTCTCATTCTGCCGCCTCCTTTTCTTTAGCTTCCTGTTCCATTAGTTCATCATAACCCAGTGTAGTCCTTCTCGGGTTCACTTCACCGTTACCTGAGGCAACGCGCCATCCGGTAATTATAATAAATAAGACGAACAGTGTTGACAGTACTACTATACCAAATATATCTCTGTCTCTTTGTTCGATCTTATGAGTTTTCACTTCCCTGTATACTTTACCGACATCAAATCTTAATTTCCCTGATTTTAGAATAAAGTTATCGAGAGAAACGACAGGTTCTTTTATTGTTTCCCTGTAGAGATCTCTTGAACCTTTCAGTTCATCAAATATTTCAACGACATGGTATCGGTCTTCTTCGAGATTGACCAGATGCTGTTCAATGGTAACAAAAAGTTCTTCAACATAATACCATTCTTCGTAGATCTTACTCAGGTCAAAACATGGTGTTGATTGACCGGATATAAGGTCTCCCGGGGGTGTATCAGGCAGATAAAATGGTTCATCCGAAAAAGCGGGATGGCATCCGCTGCAATTCTGACCGCAGATACCATACGAAAAAAAACATGTCGATATTATACCTGATAATATAAATAGTGTAAATATTCTGAATAAATTTTTCATATCATCAACCCTTTAATTGTGAGGTAGACAAAGCCAACGATTGCGATCAAGGTACCGTAAAATAAAGGTTTCTTAAGTCTTGTCCTGCGGGTTGCAAAACCTCCCCAGAAAGGCATAGTTGCAAATCCGGCAATTGCAATCAGGTGCAGGATTATACCTGAAAATGCTTTCAATCCGACATTCTCAGGCGGAGGCAGATCCGGATTCTGTAATATAAACTGTTCTGCCATAGCGAATTCCTGACGAATGTTACTGATCAATCCCATTATGAGAAAAATTATTATCAATCCTGAAGCTGCTAATGCAATCTTATTTGCTTTTACCGGTTCTCCCGGTTTTCTTTTACCTCTTTCCCAGAAGGGAACGGCGAACATTGCCATAATCACAAAGACCTGAAAGGCAATTCCCTGAATTTCCCCGGGTATTTGCAGGGTTTCAGAAATGGTTATAGTTTTAAATTCTTTTAATGCCTGGTATGAACCCATAAAATACCATTCAGGTTTAATATGTTCCGGAGTATTTAGCGGATCAGCCGGTTCTTCACGCGGAATGAAAAAGCCCGGATAAAAAACAGTGAAGAACATCAGGACTGCCAGACAGACAATAACCACCTGCATCATATTGGTCATTTCATGGGGATAGAATCTTGTCGTGCCCCAAGGCCATTTTTCATTATATTTCATAATTAAGACTCCTGAGAGGTTTTATAATGGTTCCTGAATACCGGTTTTTCTAATCATAAAAAAATGCGCAGCCATAAAAGCGATCATAACAACCGGTAATATCATATGAAGCATAAAAAATCTACCGAGTGTCGGACCGGCTACAATAGCTCCGCCGCGCAGAAACTCTACTATCCATCCACCTACAAACGGCATCACCTGCATCGATTCGGTTACAACAGTTGTTGCCCAGAATGACATCTGTGTCCAGGGCAGAACATAACCGGAAAAACAAAGACCGAGTGTTAAAAGAAAAAGTGTAAATCCGCTCAGCCAGTGCATTTCACGGGGTTTTCTGTAAGCACCCGTAAAGAATACTTTCAACATGTGTACGATAACCGTGATCATCATAAGGTTAGCTGCAATTCCGTGAATTCTTCTGAACAGCCATCCGTATGCAACCTTATTTTCAATAAACATCAGGCTCTCAAAAGCATGATCAGGGTGGGGGATATAATATATCAATAAAATAAAACCTGTAATTGCCTGCACCATAAATAGTACGAGTGAAAGTCCGCCAAAACAGGAGAATCCTGCTTTATCCCACCATCTTGCATGAGTCGGTACCTGTTTATCGGTAACTTCATCTTTGATCATATCAACAACTTCGAGCCGTTCATCTATGTAGTCAACCAATTTATTCATTAATTAACCTCCTATTGTGACGGTATTGCCGCTTATTGTGACGGGTATTTCTTCTAAAGGCTGAGTCGGAGGACCGGAAACCACACCACCTTCCTCATCAAAATATGCGTCATGACATGGGCAGTGATAAGTATTTTTCTCTTCTTCCCATATAACCAGACATCCGAGATGAGTACAGACCATGGAATATGCTTTAATGTCCTTCTCAGTACGAATAACCTCAACTTTATTCCCGCCGTAGATAATTGCTTTACGTGAACCTTCGGGAAGATCCGACAGATTCAATGCTACAGGTTTTTTCTCACCTACAGGCTTGGTTGCTACTAATTTAAATCCTGCGTATCCCATTTCCAGACCTACGCCTGCGCCAAATCCTCCAAGAAGAACCTTACCCATAAAATTTCGTCTGTCGATCCTTACTTTTCCGGGTTCGGGCAGAGGATTTCCTTTGATCTCCTCTTTTTCCGGAGAATCTTCCTGAGATTCGGCTTTTATATCTTTTTCTTCTTGTTCAGACATATATTACTCCTTAGGTGTTGTGCCATTAACTGCATGTTTTGTCCGGTTTTCCCCTGGTTTGAATCCTTCAGGTGAATATGAAGGTACTCTCGGTACGCCGACATAATCATGGCAGTTATTACAGGAAGTTTCGACTTTATGGCAGGACATACATTCCCGCTCAGTGAATTCTTTTTGCTGAATTGACTGCATATGCCTTGGTTTCCAGCTTTCAATAGGATTATGATACTCCGGAATAACCAGTTTATCAGAGTCTATCTGAACTGCTAAATCTCCTTCTCCTCTTAATACCGGTTTTTCATAGTGAGTACATCCAGCTATCAATAACAGCGAAACGGAGATTAAAACTGTGATCCTTAAAATCCACTTTAACATGATTGATTCCTCGTTTCGATTATAGTATAAGTGCTTTACTTAATAGATCATGAATCCCACCGACTACTACAGGGACCTTATGATGCTGCATTACCTCCGGTAAATTAGCTTTACAGATCGCACAGGGAGTAGCAAGGTAATTTGCACCGGTTGCTCTGCATGCTTCCGCTCTGGGTTTTCCACCTGCCATTCTCAGCTCCATTATCTCATCAGCGAGCATTCCGCCTCCGCCGCCGCAGCAGTATGTCTTTTCACGTATGGTATCCTTGTGCATTTCTACAAAGTTATTGCAGGTCATGCGAACCATTGCCCTGGGCCACTCAAACATTCCCATTCTTAATGTAGCATTGGATCCTCTTGCAACATTGCATGGATCATGAAAAGTAACCTTTACATCATCATTTGCCGATTTATCAATTTTGAATGCGCCTTTTTTCATCAGATTATATGTGAATTCGCAAATATGAAGAGGGTAGGGCGGATCAAAATCACTCATACCAGCATTGAATGTGTTAGTAAACGGAAAACCGGCACGCCATGCGTGACCGCATTCTCCCCAGATGATCCGTTTGACGCCTAATTCTTTTGCTGCTACAACTATACGCTGGTTTACACGTTTTTGATTGGCATAGTTTAAGAACATTCCGAAGTTACCGCCTTCATCAGCATAAACTGAAGTTGTCCAGCTTATACCGGCAGCATAGAACATTTTCGCATAGCCCATCATCGTATCAACATTAGCAAAGTTGTCGGCAGAAGGCATTACAAGCAGGACTTCTGCGCCTTTCTCATCAACAGGCAGCTTTATATCATGGCCTGTTTCTTCTTTAAGCTCTTCTTCGAGAAAAAGACTGCTGTCCTCCCATGCTTCCGGCCAGATTCCGAGGTTATTGCCGGTATTATATACTTTATGTACTACTTCTGTGACGTATTTTGTCGCAACACCGATACGTGCCATGATCTCACGGGCAGCCATAGTAATTTGAGCTGTATCTATTCCGTAAGGGCAGAAAACCGAACATCTGCGGCATTCAGAGCACTGGTAAAAATATGTGCGCCATTCCTCGAGAAGTTCTTCGGACAGTTCTTCCGAATGTTCTGAATTCGGGAACAGCTTGCCGGCAACTGTGAAATATTTGCGGTATACTTTTCTCATTAATTCTGCTCGGGCAACCGGCATATTTTTTGGATCCCCGGTTCCAAGAAAAAACTGACATGCTGCGGCACAGTTACCACATCTGACGCAGCTGTCCATGAAAACTTTAAGTTCTTTATAATGATGGAGAAGCTCATCAAAGATATTTATAGCCTCTTCTTTCCAGTTAGGCACTCGTTCTTCCGGCAGAGTAATACCATGCATATCTTTTGGTTTACAAGCATAGCACTTGTTATGAACAGAAGAGTCATCTTTTAATTTGGGTATTTCAAAAGGATAATGCATCAATAACCTTCCTTTTCCTAAGATCAGTATTTTTTGTAATCGATCTTCTTTTTATTCCAATTCTTCGGATAAATTATACCTTCAGGATATTTGTCGATCCGTTTTTCGGTGAAATCTTCAAGTGTGTAAAAAGGTTCACCCGGTACATCATAATCCCACGGATTTGGAGTTCTTCTTTTTTCAATATCATTTCTCTGGATCATTGTAGGACTGAAAAAGACACCAGGAGCATGAAGTAGTTTCGAAAATGGAAAATAGGCAAAAAATCCAAAAACAAATAATATATGGATAACCAAGATCGGGATCATATCAGGAGCATTAAGCGAGAATGAGAATAAACCAAGCATAAAAGCCTTGACATCAACAAGATAGATCCTTTCCTGATAATTCATCCATAATCCAGATGCAGCTATCCCGATCAATACAAGCAGCAGGTAATAATCTATTGGTAAAGATACGTAGCTGTTTCTTTCTGCAAGAACGCGTCTTGCAAGTAATAAAACGAGAGAAAGAAGCAGAGTCCAGCCTGTATATATACCAATATAGTAAAAAGACATCACCCATTCAGGTACGGGATAGAAAAAGAATCTTAAATGACGAAAAACCACAATCAGGAACGATACGTGGAAAATCCATGCTCCAACCCATAACAGTTTGTTTGTTTTAAATACCTTTCTGAAAACAGTGACCTCAAGGAACATGTCCCAGATGACACCTGCCAGAGTAGGAGAGGTGTTCACAGGTATTTTCAAGGGCATTGGAGTTTTAAAATAAACATAAATTCGATAGCATAGGCCCACAACAAATATAATCATGGAAGCCCAGCCTATCAAAGAAAATAGAATAGCAGGTAAATTCATACATATCTCCTCGAATAACTCAGAAGCAGATAATAACTCGATTTCTTATCAATTAAATAATTGGATATTATTACCCAATAACTTCTTTAATCTTTTCCAGAAGGACATCTCTGTTAACAGGTTTTTCAATAAATGCAACCGGTTTCGGCATAGTCCTGTGACTTTTGCGGAAAAGATCTTTATACTGAGTAACTCCACTTACAATGATTACCGGAATGTCTTTCAAACCTTCATCATTTTTAATAATGCGATACATTTTTACACCTGTCTGATTAGGCATTATAATGTCCAGAGTGATCAGGTCAGGTTTTTCTTTATGGACTGCATTCATACCCTCAACACCATCTTCGGCAACGAGCGTAGTATAACCCTTGTCCCCAAGAAATGTTGAAAGATAAGTCCTTATGTCAGGATCGTCGTCGACGATCAGTATTTTTGCCACAATACCTCCAGAGGCTTTATTAAAGCATTTCCCAATCTATAAACGGTTCTTTAATATCGGTCATTGCATTGACCATTAATTCTACAAGACCGCCGTAATATATACTGCTTTTTTTCGTTGCTTTATAAAAATTCAGCATATCTCTTATTTGTCCTTTGCAGTTAGAGCAGGGAGCACAAATATATTTCTTATTTTCAGGTCCAAGGTCATCTTTAAATACGTCAAGGATCTGTTTCATTTTCATTCTTCCGGATATATGCATTCTCCAGTCAGGAAAATTCAAAGACTGGCAGATCGCAAAGCCGCTTCCGCCGCCGCAGCAATAGTTATCTACTCCATGGGGGGTCATTTCCCGGAACTGCGGACAGATCTTTCTCAAGATCCTTCTTTGAGGTTCAACTACTCCCATTATTCTGACCACATTACATGGATCATGCAGGGTAACAGGAAAGTCATTTCTTGACGGATCAAACTTGATTTTCCCACTGTTAACAATGTCTTCAAGAAAAGTAAGACATGTCTCTCTCGGGATATTCATATCACCTGTAAGAATACGGTCAGCAATAACGGTAAGGGCCTTGGAAGCATGCCCGCATTCACCGATAACAATCTTTTTGACACCAAGTTTTTTTGCGGTTTCCATATGGGCCAGAGCAACTTTAGCAAGCTGAACATCATCATAAAACAGGCCGTAATTGACACCATCATAAGAGACCAGATCGCTCGATAAAGTATAACTAATGCCTGCTGCTTCAAGTATAATAGCGAATGCTTCTGGATTCTCAGGCCATGAAAGATATTCTCCGGCATTATGAATAAGGAGAACATCTGCTCCTTCTTTATCCATGGGCCAGTGAAATTTCATTCCGGTACGTTCTTCAACTTCATCTTCCATAAATTCGACATTATCTAAAAAAGCCAGGGGGGTCATACCAGTACTGGAACCTGCTTCGATCTGCTGAACTGTTCCTGATTTGTGCAGCTGTTCCAGACTTATTCCTAATTCCTGGCTGAAAAGTTTTCTGATCTCTCTTGAGATAAGGCCATTATCGACTCCTATCGGACACGCCTGAGCACATCGCCTGCAGAGCATGCACCGGTATGAGAGTTCAGCTAATCTTGACAGAACATTCCAGTTAAGCTCAATATCAGCTCCGGAGAATTTGTCAAAGAGTTTACCGAGTTTTCCCGCAGGCTTAATGTATTTTTTAATAATACGGCGTAATACTTCAGCTCTGTAGGTCGGCCTGTATATCTCCTGTTCACCACTCATCGAAAAAATATTACAGGCTGAAGAGCATGTCTGGCATTTTGCGCAGTATTCCAGAGAGATGATCAGAGGTTTTAAGAATGTCCAGTTGTCCTCTTTATCAAGAAGCTTTCTGAGACCATTAACAAATTTGTCACACCATTCTTTTTCCTGTTCCTTACTTTCCGGTTTCGGAAAGCCAAGAACAACAAATCCGTCAAGAGATGTGTCATATTTCTTTTTCTGTTCTTCCGTAAACTCCTTCAGGGGA
>JBHPLC010000056.1:0-12554 GCA_042564455.1 Candidatus Zhuqueibacterota bacterium
ATATTGGTCACTTCGATATAACCACCCTGTCTGTATAGAATATAAATCTGAGTATAGACTCTTTGAATCAATAAATTCAGTTTTTAATTTCAAATAGAAATTGTTGGATATTTCTTGTTTAAATCCAATTGACAAATTAAAACCAAAAATGTCTTCTGAAAAACTAAAAACATCATTCTCCCATCCATCGCCTTCTAATATCTTTGACCTTCCTTGGGCTATTATATGCGAAATGCCTATACCAAAAAAGGGTGCAAATCCAGGAAAAATATCACTAAAATAGTACTCAAACATATATGACATCGGAACAACATTAAAATCATATTTTCTGATGAATAGTAATTCAAATTCATATGGCTGCCATTGAGTCAAACCTTGCCATAAGAAAAATTGATAGGAATTCATCAACATGTTTGTTTCATAATAACCGACACTGAAATTCAACATAAAATTCGATTTTATTGGTATCTGTAGGGAAATTGAATAGAGATAATTAAAATCATTATTACGAAAGTGCGAATATGATGAAATGGTATTATCATAGATATCAAAATCCTTCAGGTAATTCGATCTGGGGAAGTAATTTCCGCCGAAGGAGAGTTCAATGGAAGCACCCTTGTTCTGGGGGTAAAGGTTATTCGAAGTAACAGCTATCATCAAAAAACATACACAGATCAGGAGCTTTGTTCTACTGAAGAAATTCATATATCCTCCTTAATATTTTCAGAAACTGTATCCGAATCCAAGGTTGAAGTAATACCCTGTGAAATCGAAATCCACTTCATCGTCATAACCTGACATTATTGTCATTACCGGGGCATACCTGTAGCGCGCCCTGAAGAACATAAATGTTCTGTCCTGTATATCCACGTTTATCCCTGCTGCAATATGCCCACCGAAGCCTTTGTCTTTTATAACATCTATATTTATCGGGCTATTTAGTAAATATTCGAGTGAATAAGAAAAAAGATTTCCATTTACAGTAAAGATTGTCATCTCGGAATTTATATCAGTAGTAATATAACTAAGCCCTGATTCAACAAATAAATCCAACCTGCCTAAAGACTTGATCTTGAACCTATATCCCAGAGTGAAAGGCATCCCGGTTATATTCCACTGTTTGAATTCGTTTCTCAAGACAACATCCCTGACATAAAATTCTCTAGTTTTAATAATCTCGGATTCAAGAAACAATATATGTTTTTTGTTGAGACAATACTCGAGAGACAGACTGCCAGATAAATGTGGATTCTTTAAATAGAAACTTTCACCAATAATATTGTTAAAATCAGTACTGTAATAATTGTCGAAATCTGTTATCGGCAGGTTTGCAAGGCCTGCGGATACTGTTATCGAAATTTTTTTGGTCTGCCCGTGCACAGTTCCTGAATAAATCATTATGAATAACAATAAGAAGCATATATTAGATATTTTTTGTAGATTTTTCATTTTTTAAACCTCTAAATATGGATAATTAAAATATATTATTAACACAAAATTTATTTACCCAAATACCATCCCAATCCAATGCTGGCATCAAATGTATTGAGCTTCATAATTTTATATTCCTCACTTCTAGAAAACCACATAGGTGATATATCTGAGCGTAGTTTCTTTGTACTGATAAATGTTGTTCTAAACTTCAGGAAGAAACTACCGGAAATATTCTGTTTAAATCCGATTGACAGATTGTATCCCAAAATGTTTTCTTTAAAACTAAAAACATCGTTTTTCCATCCTTGATAATCAAATTTCTCTGAATCTCCTTGTGCTATTATATGTGAAAGACCTATACCGAGGAAGGGAGAAAATCCGGTATAGATTTCACTAAAATAGTACTCAATTAAATATGAAACTGGTACTACAGTAAAATTATATCTTCTGATAAATTGCAATTCTGTCTCCTGATCGCCCCACATACCCCAACCATCATCCCAAAAAAAATGATAAGAATTTATCAGCATATCCGTATTATAATAGCCCATACCGAAATTCAACACAAAATTCGTTGTTAATGGTATCTGTAATGAAATTGATGAGAGATAATTATAATCATTATTACGAAAGTGCGAATATGATGAAATAGTATTATCGTAGACATCAAAATCCTTCAGATAATTCGAGCGGGGGAAATAATTCCCGCCGAAGGAGAGTTCGATAGAAGCGCCCTTGTTCTGGGGGTAAAGGTTATTCGAAGTAACAGCTATCATCAAAAAACATACACAGATCAGGAGCTTTGTTCTACTGAAGAAATTCATATATCCTCCTTAATATTTTCAGAAAGTATAACCGAATCCCAGGTTGAAGTAATACCCTGTGAGATCTACTTTAATTTCTGTATTATTGTATCTACCGGCAATATTCATCCCCGGTGTTATTCTGTATCTTGTTCTGAAGAAAATGAAGGAATTATTTGTAAATGAAGATTTAAAACCACCGGATATGTGATAACCGAATCCGGCCTGGTCTAATTTTCTTACCTCATTTGAAAAGTATTCTATACTGCCGTCATTGCCATTCCATCCGTCAATTTCCTGTCCAATACGTAATATTCTTGATGTAACATTGTTTAAATTTGAAAGAATTATTAAGCTGACTCCAATGTCTACAAATGGTTCAAAATCATTTGTGGAATTGAAATATTTTGCGTATCCGGTGGAAAAAGTATAAGCCTGCATACTCAGATCATTTACATTAATTCGCATATCATTAGTTGACTGTTCAACTGACAAAAATTCTGTTTCAAAGAAAAATGAATAATCATCTTTGAAAAAATACTGGAAATCAAAACTGCCTGTAAAATGCGGATTATATTTTCTCATCTGGTGATAAGGATAATACCCTTCAAACCAGTAAGATCTATATTTACCATAATCTTCAAGGCCTTTCATCGGCAGATTGGCAGAACCAACAGAAAATGAAACAGTAATTTTATCCTGCTGACAAAAAAGCTCAGGAGCTGCAAGAAACTGGCAAAAAAGCATGATTGATAAAGCAAATATTGAATATTTAGTTTTAACTTTCATGATTTCTCCAAATTTATTTAAAGCGGTAACCCAAACCGATTTTTACATCAAAAGTGTTTAGTCTAAGATCACTGTTTATTCTTCCATAAGAACCATAATTACCAGTTTTCAGGATTGGAGTTCCAGTATTTCTATAACGGCAGGTTATTTTTAAGCAAACTTTATTATTAATATCTTTGGCAAATCCACCGGACAGGTAAAATCCATATATATATGATTCAATTTTTTTTGTTAGAAAAGATTCATAAGGATTATCTATAACTTTGTTTTGAATTCCAGCTATTATTCCCGATATACCGATCCCTAAAAACGGATCCATCTCCAGTCTATTCGGTTTAAACGAATATTCTACACCCAGAGACATGGGGATCAAAGAATAATCAAAATTAGCAACAGAAAGATATGCATTTGGATTGACATAAAAAGGCAGCCAATGAAGTCCGCCATTAGATGAATTATATGAGCTAACTGTTATATGGGTTTTCAGATATTCTATTTCAACATGTGCAGCAGTTCTTTCAGAGAATGGTATGTTGATGGAAACTGAATATACATTATTTAACCTGTTACTTCCAATTTGCCTAAGATACTTTGTTGAAGCCTTATTTCGTCCAAAGTCCTTTGAAATACTTGATTCAGGCAGATAAGAAGTCCCGAATGAAACATAAACTGAAGATTTTGATATCTGTGAATAGGATCGTTGAGTAAATACGAGGATAACTAACAAAAAAAGACAAGACAAAATGACTATTCTGTTAATTGATTTCATCATTACCTCTTGCAATTTAGGTATAGTTTTAGCAGATTATATTGTGAAAATACTGGTAAGGCAAGGTATTATATGTAAACCATATACTATACGCACCATATAATATATGTACCAGAATAATACTGAAAAAAGTCCTTACTACTGTAAATAATTCCTTTTATTATACAATCATATATAAAAAATATTCCCGCTAATTTCAACAATTTTATTTTTTACGGAATTAATTATTCTATTTAAGCCTAAATAGCTATAATAATCTGACTGGTTGGAGAGAAACTTATTATGAATGACTATTTTGCAGGTGTCGATATCGGGGGAACAAAAATATCCGTCTGTCTTGCCGACAGGGACGGTATCAGGATAAAGCTCTACAGCAGGATAACTCTCGAAGGAAAGAACACTGCCGTTCCGGAACAGGCAGACCGCCTGATCAGGCTCGCCTGTAAAAAAACAGACATCGACATAAAAGATATTAAAGCCGTGGGAGTCAGCACTTGCAGCCCGTTCAAGAATATAGACGGTTCAAAAACTATCGTCTCCCCGAATCTCTGCGGCGGTATGATAAAAGAGCGAGGCCTCCTGCCCAACGACTGGACGTTTATACCGCTCGACGGATACCTGTCGGAAAAATACAAAGATGTCCGAACCGGCAATGACTGTGTGACAAGTGTTGTCGCCGAACATAAATTCGGCGCAGGCAGAGGTTACGACAATCTTGTTTACGTGACATGGAGCACGGGGATAGGCACGGGGATTATCATAGACGGTTTTCTGATAAAAGGCAAGAACGGGAATGCCGCACACGGCGGGCACATTTACATAGCCGAAGAAGGCCCCTTATGCGGATGCGGGAACTACGGCGACCTCGAATCCCTGACCTCGGGTACGAATATCGCCCTTGCATACGATAATGATGCAACAACAGAGGACGTTTTCAGTGCATACCGGGATGGCGAAGAGAAAGCCGTCAGGCTGATCGACCGGGCAGTCAGGAATTTTGCCCGCGGGCTCGCCTCGATAAATGTCTTAACCGACACCGAAATATTTATATTGGGCGGAAGTGTTTACTTCAATAATGAGGAGCTATTGCTGCCGAAAATTAAGGAAGAATTTTACAGATCGTTTACGGTTCTGTCCGAAGGAGTGGAATTCCGGACATCGGAGCTGTTTACATACCTGGGGGATATCGCCGCCCTGTCGCTGGTTCTGTCTGAAGAATGGCATGATCACTGGAACGAGACAAAACCCTGGAAAAATGCCCCCGAGACATTAACCGTTGATTAAATTTTGAAAAGGAGAATCCTTTGCAGAAAGAACGCCTTCTATCCCTTGATGCTTTCCGGGGAATGACCATAGCGGGAATGCTGTTAGTGAACAATCCCGGCACATGGAGTTCGATCTTTCCTCCCCTTCGGCATGCGGAGTGGCACGGATGCACTCCGACCGACCTGATCTTTCCTTTCTTCCTGTTCATCGTCGGAATATCCATGACCTTTTCATTCTCCAAAAGAAAACTGGAACAAAACGACAAGAACAAACTCCTGATCCACGTGATAAGACGTTCAATAATAATATATCTCCTTGGATTCATACTCACCTTTTTCTACAGGTGGGATCTCTCAACGGTAAGAATACCCGGAGTTCTTCAGAGAATATCTGTCTGCTACCTGTTCGCCTCTGTGATATATCTATACCTGAAACCGAGAGGAAGGATTATCGCCGGTATTTCGCTGCTTGCGGTCTACTGGATACTTGTAAGACTTGTGCCTGTTCCCGGTTTCGGGGCGGGTGACCTGTCCCGGGACGGAAATATCATAGGATATGTCGACACGCTCCTTTTGAGCGGTCATTTGTATATGCGGAATTTTGATCCGGAGGGAATAATCAGCACGCTGCCGGCGATCGTGACCGTTCTGACCGGAACTTTCATCGGTAACTGGATCCGGTCGGGCAAAGACAAGATACATATATCGAACGGATTATTCGTTTCGGGTACTGTAATGTTCCTTGCAGGGTATGTCTGGTCAATATGGCTTCCGATAAACAAGCAGTTATGGACAAACTCCTATGTGTTTTATACAGCGGGGATAGGGACGATCCTGTTGGGGCTGTTTTACTGGCTGATCGATATAAAAGGTATTAAGAAATGGTCAATCCCGTTCGTTATTTTCGGGACGAATGCGATACTTGCTTTTTTTATGTCCTCATTTTTTTCCAAGACATTATATACAACCAGGATCACAGTGTCGGACGGTTCGGAAACATCTCTGTACGGATGGATATATAATAATATTTTCAAAGGGATCGGTTCACCTGAATTTTCCTCCCTCCTTTTTGCACTGACCTACGTTCTGTTCTGGGTGGGTATAATGTATATCTTCTACAAAAAACGGATATTTGTAAAGGTGTAGAAAAGCACACGAGTGTGCCTCGATAACTCCATATGTGTAAAATCAAATAATTAGTGGTAGGTTGTATCTTTTTAAATCCCCCTTTATCCCCCTTTATCCCCCTTTTTAAAGGGGAAATTAGGACGGAGGTTCCCCTTTAAAAAGGGGGAATAGAAGGTGATGCTCCCTTTTAAAAAGGTCGCTATAAGGGAACCAAGGTGTAATATATATGGTTGTTCCCTTTAGGAAAGGG
This sequence comes from Candidatus Zhuqueibacterota bacterium, assembly GCA_042564455.1. Classification (GTDB taxonomy): domain Bacteria; phylum SM23-31; class SM23-31; order SM23-31; family SM23-31; genus JBHPLC01. The sequence continues at coordinate 6,439 of JBHPLC010000056.1, forward strand.
AACATTGATGAAAATTCTATTTTTAATAAGGGAATAGTATCGTTATTGTATAGAATGTTACTCAGTGCGTCAGATCAAATTATGAAAGAAAGATGAAGCATCACTTTTTAAATCCTCTTTGAAATGAGCTTCCTAAATTCCCCCTTTGAAGGGGACACTCTGAAATTCCCCCTTTGAAGGGGGTGCAGGGGGATGTTATTTCTTCTCCAATTTATCAATCTCAATACTATTTAAAACAATCGAAGTCTGTCAGTTGAGTTGTCTGCCCATAGCAAGCTCAAGCTGTGCAGCTGCTATGTTATACTTTGCCAGCAGATCGGAATACTGCTGCCTGGTCTCTAACAGTGACTGCTGAGCCAGTATCACTTCGATGTAGCTTATCTCACCTTCCCTGTAGCTGATCTCTGTCAGTTCAAAGACCTTTTCAGCCCCGCTCAGGATGTCATTTTCAAAAACCTGCACCTGTTTTTCCGCCTCTTCCATTTCAATAACTGCTGTTTTCAGATCCGTATTTATCCTGTTATAGGTCCGGACTCTGTTCCAGTCGGCAATATTCCTCTGAGCAGAAGCCGCGGCAACTTCCTCTTTCTGGTCCCACATGAACCACAGGGGAACCGATAACTTTATTCCGAATCCCCAGAAACCGGAACCTGCAGGGCGTTTCTCATTCGAGTAACCTATACCGATATCAGGCAGATATGAAAGCTTCGCTAATGACAGATTATTCTCCGAGGCATCAAGCTTTTTTTCTGCTGCCTTCAATCCGGCGTGCGCGGGGATAATATTCGTAATATTACCGAGAGAACTCAGGTCTACTTTCCTGAATTCAAGCCTTCCCGACAAGTTCACCTGATCATAACCTGTCTGTCCATTACCCTCTCCGCCGGTTAACAGGAACAGGAGTTCTTCCATAGAGCTCCTGTATTCTGAAGTTGCACCTGAGAGATCATTCATCGCCATATTCTTCTGAAGGTTTGCCCTGTGATAATCGATACTGCCTATCTCTCCCAGTTCGTACCGTATTCTGATCTTTTCCAGCATACTTTCTGATAATGACAGATTCTTTTCAGCGAATGTCAGTTTTTCTTTTGCCGCTAATGCTTTATAATATGCGGTTTTCACATCAGCTCTTATATTGAGCAGCTCCATTTCGAGAGTCAGCTCAGCGCCGGACAGATAGTCGGATTCCCTTTTGTAGCGTTGAATACTCTTCAGGGGGAACTCCATACCCTGTTCGATCTTTAACTTTCTTACTTCAAATTCCTTGAAATATGTTCCCGTCGGCATCCCTTCATATTCAAGTACGATATCCGACATGGGCGGCACCCATGAACGGTTCCTGAATGCTTTCAAAAGTGATATTTCCTCGGATGCCTTCTTTATCAGGGGATTATTATTCCCGGCAATCTCTATCGCCTGATCAAGCGAAAGAACTGCCGGAATTTTCTGAGCATAGGCAGCTCCCTGAATCAGAACAATAACTAAAATAACATTAATTATAATTTTTACTTGCTTTATCATTTAATCCTCCGGTGTTTTCTATCAGTCCGCCGTTTTTTCTGCTTTTATTGTCCTGCTCTCAAACACAGAATACAACGTCGGCAGTACAACAAGTGTCAGGCCTGTCGAAAATATAAGACCTGCTATCAAAACCAGTCCGAGCGGCCTCTGTATCTCCGAACCGGTACCGCCGCTGATTATGATCGGCATCAAAGCCAGTATGGTCGTGAATGTCGTTATCAGGACCGGTCTTAGTTTGGTATTACCTGCTTTCACAAGCGAATCCCTTAGTGACAGACCGTCATTCCTGTAATGCCGGATATGACTTACCAGCACTATCCCGTCCTGTACACATATACCGGTCAGCGCAATGAATCCTATTATTGTGGGAACAGAGATGTTCTCTCCTGTAAGCAGAAGCATAAACACACCCCCGACCATTGCATGGGGAACATTAAAGACCACAAGGAACGCCTCTCTGAATGATCCGAACATCGTAAAAAGCAGAATGAAAACTATAATTATCGTTAATATAACAACAAATGTCAGCTGTTTCATTGCCCTCATCTGATTCTCGTAGGTACCGCCGAAAACGATAAAATAATCCTCGGGAAGCTGAATATTAGATATCCCTTCCCGCAGGCTGCTGACGACACTTCCCATGTCTTTACCCTGTACATTGCACTGCACCATGATCCTTCTCAGGGTTCCCTCTTTCCGGATAATAGCAGGCCCCTGATCCATCCGGAATTCCGCAAGTTCAGAAATCGGGACTTTTACCCCAGTCGGAGTATCTATTAATATGTTTTTGATCTGTTCCTCATTTGACCTGTATTTTTCTCCGAACCTTACAAAAATATCATATCTTTTACGGGTCTCAATTACTTCTGTGGGAGCTTCACCTTTCAGTGCAACTTCAATAACCTGCGAGACATCCTCTATATTAATTCCATACCTTGCGATCCTGCCTCTGTCCATAATTATCTGCAGCTGCGGCACACCCGAAGTCTGCTCAACGACAACATCGACAGCTCCCTCTGTCTCCAATGCTATTTCTTCTATCTGTTCGGCATACTGCTTTAATGTCAGCAGATCATCTCCGAAAATCTTTATCGCTATGGACGCCTTTGTACCGGTCAGAGTGTGATTGATCCTGTGCTGAAGCGGTGACATCAGAGATATCAGCACTCCAGGAATACTGCCTACCCTGTGCCTGATCTCATCCTCTATCTGCTCAATAGACAGATCCCTTTCTTCCTTAGGAACAAGAACAACATTTGTTTCGGTCAGATTCACCGGTTCGGCATGTTCAGCCCCCTCAGCTCTTCCCGTTCTGGCAACCACTTTCACCACTCCGGGAACTGTGCTGACTTCCTGCGAGATCAGTGTTGCCATTCTGCTGGATTCTTCCAGAGATGTCCCCGGCGGCAGCAGGATGTCCATCATTAAAGATGACTCATCTATCTTCGGCATGAACTCTGTACCAATAAAGAATACACCGATCAGGGCAATTATAAAAAGCCCCATTCCTATTGCTATCATAAAACCTCTGTGATCAAGAGAAAAATTGAGCAGAGGATTGTACATTTTTTTGAAGAAAGCAATTAATACACTTTCCTTCGGTTTATCACTATTCGAACCCGGTTTTAAAAATATCGAGCACATTATTATGGTCAATGTCAGTGTAACTATCAGGGATCCGAATAAAGCTGTCGAGACAGCAATTGCCAGGGGAATGAACATCTTTCCCTCAAGTCCCTGCAGCGTAAAAACAGGGGCAAACGCAGACAGCATTATAAGAGTAGCGAATATTATCGGTCTTATAACTTCCTTTGCCGCCTTTCTTGTTGCATCTATTACGGATAAATTCCGCTGCTGAATGTGCCTGAATATATTTTCTGTCATTATAATAGAGGCATCAACCGTCATACCGATACCGACGGCCAATCCTCCCATCGTCATAATATTGATAGACAGGTTGAAAGCCTTCATAAAAATAAACGCTACGATCAATGATATTGGTATTGTCAGTGATGTGATAATTGTTGTCCGGAAGTTCCCGAGGAAAATGAACAATATTAAAATTACAAGAACAGCACTTATATATATAGCGTTCTGGACGTTACCGACTGCCCGCAGAATCATATCCAATTGCGTATAGAATATTTCAATGGAGAATTTCTCTCCGAGGATCGTCCTGAATCTTTCGATCTCATTCATACTGCCCCGGATGGTTTCCAGGACATTTGCATTAAACTGATTCTGAACCGTTACAGCAACTACTTCTTCCCCATTCATAGTTGCCGTACCCCTGCGCACAAAAGGACCGATCCCGACATCTGCGATCTGTCTTATATAGACCGGAACACCTTCTCTTTCGGCGACCACTATGTTCTCGATGTCACTGATATTGTTTATTCTTCCTAATCCTCTTATAAGCTTTTCTTCCGAATTCTCTACAAGAAAACCTCCTGAGGAATTCTTGTTGTTTTCGGAAAGATTATCTATCACCTCTTTAACAGTAATTTGATAATTTATCAGCTGTAAAGGATCGATGACCACCTGAAATTGTTTCAGCAGTCCACCGAAAACCACCAGATATGATACTCCGGGAACAGTCTGGAGACGCGGTTTGATAGTCCATTCGGCAATATCGCGCATTTCGTAAAGATCATCTTCTCCGGTTATGGTAAATTCCACTGCATCCGCAAACATCGAGGATACCGGTCCCATAAAAGGTTCTTCCGTATCGTCTGGTAGTTTTGCTGCCGCTATCTGTAGTTTTTCAGATACCAGCTGCCTTGCAGAATAGATATCCGTTCCGTACTGGAATTCGACATTTATAAGTGATACTCCTAAAAGAGAAGATGAGCGGACACGGTTTATATACGGAAGTGAATTTAAAGCAGTCTCTATCGGAAATGTAATTAAAGTTTCTATCTCTTCCGGCGCCATACCGTGATTTTCGGTAATAACCGTAACGACCGGAGCGTTAAGATTGGGATAAACATCAATAGGCAGTTTTGAAACTGACCATATCCCTATTACTATTAATATTAATACTCCTAATATTATCAGGACCCTGTTACGCAGAACAACATCCGGGATTTTTTCAAGCATTTTATTTATCTCCTAAAGAATACCTTTCGATTGCTATTAATCTTCTATTAATATTGGCTAATGAGAATGTCCGGCATGTGCATCAACTCCGCTCATCAACAACCGTGATTTCAACTGATAGTTGCCTTTAACTACAACCTCAGCATCATCCGGTATTCCTGCCAGTATCTGAACTAATCCGCCGCTTTTGTACCCGAGTTCAACTATATGACGGTGAAATTCATCACCTTCTTTCAAAAATACATAATTTTGATTGTCATCGGTTAGAACGGCTTCCGCAGGGACAGCCAGTACATTTTCTCGAACACCGGTTATAACATCGATTTCTGCGAACATTCCGGGTTTTAGCAGAAGATCCCTGTTAGACACCTCACTCCGTATTTTGACTGTTCTGGTAACTTCATTCAGGACACTGCCTATATAGAATATCTTCCCTTCAAAAGTTTTGTCAGGATATGCAGGAACTTTTATCTTTATTGTTCCGCCCATTTTAAGCGAGGATAGGTCTTTTTCAAATACGTCTGCCTCGATCCAGACTGAAGAGTTATCAATAATTTTGAACAGACATGTTCCCGGTTCGATCTGCTCGCCTTTTCTGACCTCTCTTTCGATCACTACACCGTCAATAGGCGTCACGAGATGAACACTGCATGCCTCTATGGCATCATGATCATTTGGAGGTTCAGCTACTTCTTCATCCCTTAATCCGGTCAATTTCAGCATTCTAAATGCATAATCTGTATTGATCTCAGCAGCTTTTTTTGCCGCTTCGGCTTCAAGAAGCTGTCTTTCGGAACCCGCCTCCTGATCATACAGATTCTTTTTTCTTGCATACTCCGAATTCGAAAGTTCCAGTTCTGCAAGAGCTCTCTGATATTCTGCACGTTTCTGTCCGAGCTCTAAACTCTCAATGCAGATAAGCTGCTGACCGGCTTTTACCCTGTCGCCCAGGTTTACCATAAATTCATGCACTCTGCCGGGAATAAGAGTATTAATGTGAACTTCCTTATTCTCGTTGGTCAATATTTTTCCCGGGACAGGAAAAGCTTCTTCGAGATCGGCAAAAACAGCTTTTGAGGTCTCAAGACCTATAAGTTCCTGAGTGGCTGCATCAAGTACAACTGCGTCGGCCTCAGCCTGATGAGCGGTGTCTTCGACTGCAGGTTCAATCTGGACATCTTCACCTTCATGAAGATGTTCATCTTCCCCTTCGTGAACCTGGGCTTCCTCACCTTCGTGAAGAGCTGCTTCAGTTTCACCTTCATGCACATGTGCTGCATCTTCTTCATGCAGTTGAGCTTCGTCCTGCTCATGGTCATGAGAACTGCAGCTGATGCTGAAGACAAATGTTCCGTATGACAGAGCAAGTAATAATAGAAATAGTTTAAAAAGTTTCATTTTAACTTCCCAGATTTTGAAAATTAAACGTACTTATTTATTGGCTTTTAGATTTAAAAGACTCGATTGGTAAAATATATCAGATAAGCAGAGCTGAA
>JBHPLC010000057.1:0-11611 GCA_042564455.1 Candidatus Zhuqueibacterota bacterium
CCGATCCTGTTTCTCACACTCAGACTGATCCTGTTATTACTGATAAAATAATTGTGATCAATGAAATAGATCTGGGTGTGCCTGATGCAGTTGAGATCTATAATGCGGGTTTGGAATCTGTCAATTTGTCCGGCTGGAAGATAAAAACAGGAGATAATCTGAGAATATTAAATTTTAATTTACCCTCATTAGTCATTTCTCCCGGAGAGTATATCCTGTTTGTCGAATCATCGGCTTTTTCTGGATATGTTTCGTCATATGATCTTGGTACAAGCGCCGAGGGTCGTGAAAATATTAACTGGTCAAGATCAACTGCGGGAGCAGTGGAAATTATTGATCCATCCAATAATATTTCCGATCATATTGAATGGGAAAATTATGAACCGATGATAACCTCCGAAACAAACTGGTCCGGAGGGACGGTCTATCTGCCGCATTCCGGATCAACACTGGGTAGAGACATTAACTCAACAGATACAAATTCCGCTCTGGATATAATTCCCCTTATCGGAACGTTAGGAAGTATAAACAATAAAAATCCGATTATTATTCATACGGAGATCGATGCTGCAATAGCAAATGCACAATATGAGTCACATATATCTTTTGCAGCTCCCTCCGGATCATTTACATTAGAAGTCGTATCCGGTTCATTCCCTGCCGGACTGTCTATTAACTCTGAGGGAAATATATATGGTATGCCTCAGAATCCCGGAGAATATGCATTTAATATCAGAATAACTGACGATCAGATACCTCCGCAATCTGCCCTGGCAACCTTGAGTATGAATATATTCGGGAATGTCCCTGCATTCAGTAAGAATTTTCTTGTGGTTAACGGAGTAAGCTGGGATACTTACGGCAGTGAGATCAGAAATGCCTATAATGCACGTGCTTTTTGGGGAAACCTTGATATTGATTTCTGGGATGTTTTCGAAACACCTTCCGGAGGTTATCCTTTGTCATTGCCCGCACCACTTGGTCATGGAGAAGTTCCTTTTGAAATTCTGGGTGATTATTCTACTGTTATCTGGATAGGCAACAGCTATGAAGGGGATCTGGAAATCTGGAAAGAGAGCCCTATTTTCGGTTATGTTAAGTTCGGAGGAAACCTGATCCTGATGACCAGGCGTGCAGGAGATTTTATCAGCGAAAAATTCCGGGAATATATCGGAATAACGTGGGCGGAAACAGATGTGGAAATAAGTAACTGCATTGCAAATTATCCGGGATTAACCAACATAATTGTAAATTCAAATAATACTTATAATGATATATTCACAGCAAATATTAGCGATTCGGAGAGCAGACTCCTGTTTGTGGAGACAGCTTCATTCGGTTCTCCCAGAGGACTGGGTGTCTGGAAGCAGCCTGCAGGCGGCGGAACATACAATCAGCAGGGCGGTCAGGTTGTTCTTCTCATGTTTCGTCCTTACAGGGTAAATTCCGGCAACCTGAGCCAGAATATTGAGTATATAGTAAATAACATGCTTTATAAATAGAAATATATATGAATATGAAAAGATATTTTGTAAAACCAAATAAAAAGGGAATTATACTGCTCTTTGTACTTCTTATTTCCCTTTATTTCTTAAAAATCAGCAGTTTCAATTCCAATTCTGATCAGTTCCGGGATACTATACCGAGTGATGCGATGAAAAGCCTGGAATTCTGGAGCGCACAGAGAGCCTATCCCGAGAGAACGATCCCGCAGGATAAATTTTACAGAGCCTATGAGTTTTCAAAGATTAGTCTTGATAAGGGAGAAAAAGGTCTGAATACGAACGATACATGGGAAACTACAGGCCCGATGAACAGAGGCGGCAGAACAAATGCTTTAGTGGTCGATCCGAATAACTCAAATATCGTATATGCCGGCTCTGCAAGCGGGGGATTATGGCGCCTGAATTATACCAGTTCAAGTAATTATACCTGGGAATATATTGATACCGGCTACCCGGTTTTAGGTGTCAATTCAATCGCGATCGATCCTTCAAATTCAGATAACATTTATATCGGTACAGGTGAAGTTTACGGTTATCAATCTTCGATAGGCGGGCTTTATATAAGAACTACAAGAGGAAGTTACGGCATCGGACTTCTGAAATCTTCCGACGGCGGCAGCACCTGGACAAAAAGCATCGACTGGTCATATAATCAGCAGAGAGGTGTATTATCATTAGAGATCAATCCACTGAATCCGGATGTTGTCTTTGCAGGCACTTCCGAAGGTACCTATAAATCCGATGATGCCGGATCAACGTGGACGCAGGTGCATTCGACGTTAATGGCGGTTGATATAGCAATAAATCCCGTGGATACGAATATTGTTTATATTTCCTGCGGGAATCTGGATTCACCCGGTGCAGGTGTTTATAAATCATCTGACAGCGGTTCAAACTGGCAGAAACTGAGCGGCGGCCTGCCTTCAGGCTGGTCGGGCAAAACGCTTCTTTGTATTTATAAAAATTCTCCGAATATAATTTACGCTGATGTTGGGGATGATTTTGCGACGATCGGTTTATATAAAAGTACGGATCATGGGAATTCCTGGGTACCGGTTATGGAGAATTATGTCGATTATGCAGATTATCAGGGCTGGTTCTCACATTATGTCAGGGTTAATCCGGTGGACAGCAGTAAATTACTAATTGCAGGGGTACAATTTTATTATTCAAATGACGGCGGGGCACATATTTATCAAAGGTCCGGTATGCATGTGGATCACCATTGTTATGCGGATGATCCGGTGGATCCGGATGTTGTCTGGTTCGGAAATGACGGAGGTGTGTACAGATCAGACGATGGCGGCGTAACCTTTGATGAGTTGAACTGGGGATACCAGACAGCTCAGTTTTATAACGGTTTTTCATCTTCTTCCACAAATCCGGATCTGGCATTAGGCGGTCTGCAGGATAACGGTACGGTTAAGTATACAGGAAGCACCACCTGGATCAAAGGAGTTCTTGGAGGAGACGGTTCTTATACAGGTATTGATCCCCGCAATAACGGTGTGATGTACGCATCTTCTCAATATCTTAATATGTACAGGTCTCTAAATAACGGTTTCGGATGGAATCCTATGACAGGAGGGATCAACAGGTCTAATGCGGTTTTTATCGCTCCGTTTGAGATCGCACATTCAAATCCTGATATTTTATATGCCGGATCCGATTGGATCTATCGCACTGAAAACCTTGGGTACAACTGGGCAGTTATGAATGGCGGAGAGAAGTTAAACGGTAATCCTATACTGTCTATCGGGATATCACATACCGATCCGGATGTAGTATATGCTGCAACGGTACCGTCAACTTCACGGAGAGCAGATGTGTTCAGGTCGGTTAACGGCGGGGTGTCATGGACAAATATTACAGAAGGACTGCCGGACAGGTATTATGTTGACCTGAAAGTGTCACCGGATAATGACCAGATCGTATTCATTACTCTTTCCGGTTTTGGGAGTTCACATCTCTATAAGTCTCTTAACGGGGGAGATTCCTGGATAGATGCAGGAACCGGATTGCCCGATATTCCTACTTCCGCTGTGGTGATCGATCCTCAAAATCCCCAGACAATTTACCTTGGAAATGACCTCGGTGTGTATGTTTCCGAAGACCAGGGTAATTCCTGGCAGGAGTTCATTAACGGACTGCCTTCAGCAGTACTGGTCATGGATCTATCCATTTCGGAGAGCAACCGGAAGATCAGAGCTGTAACCCATGGGAATGGAGTTTATGAGAGATCAATGATCCTTCCGGCATATGTTGTAGATGAAGATAATATGGTTAATGATTTCATTCTTTATCCTAATTATCCCAATCCGTTCAATCCGGAAACAAATATTGATTTTGAGATACGTGTATCATCATTTGTGAACATTAAAATATTCAATATGCTTGGTCAGGAAGTTAGGACAATTACGGCTAAAGAGTATTCTGCCGGAAGGTATACGGTCAAATGGGATGGTATTGACAATTACGGAAAGCCGGTAAGTTCCGGTTCATATATATATGTTATGAAGACAGAAAATTTTGTCGAGCAGGCAAGAATGACCCTGCTCAGGTAGAAATTTATTTAATTATGTCTGTGAGATAGGTTTTGCAGTCCTTCCTGATCTGCGATTCCGCAGTCTTCGCAGTTTCCTTTTCAGCGAACATTCCGTATACAACCGAACCGCTTCCTGTAAGAGAAACATAGTCCGCTCCGGTGTCATATAGTTTATTCTTTAATATGCGAAGGTCCGAATATTTATCAAAAAGGACCGATTCAAAATCATTTATAACTCTTTCCTTGAATTCATCCATTATTCTCAAAGAACTCAAAACCGCACTATAATCGGTTAATGGTCTTTTTTTATCAATACCGCTGTCAAATGCCGAATATGCTTCTTTTGTTGATATTTCAAAATCAGGTGCTGCCAAAAGTATTTTCATGTCCCAGTTGAAAACAGCAGGTTCTATAATTTCCCCGATACCGCTGACTGCTGCAGGGGTGCTGTCAATAAAGAACGGGACATCGGCTCCAAGTTCTTTTGCTGTTTTTCTGATGTCTGCTGTTGTTATTTTGTTCCCTGTTAGATTGTTAAGAGCAGATAAGACTGCAGCAGCATCTGAACTCCCTCCGCCGAGTCCTGCTCCAACAGGAATATTCTTTTCTAATTCGATCCTGATTCCGGAGTCAATATTAAAGGTACGGATAAACAGATCGGCCGCTTTCCAGCATAAATTTGTTTGATCACACGGAACGGTCTCTGATTTTGTTATCAGATCTATTCCGGATTTACCGGACAGCTTAATATTTATTTTGTCATATAGAGAAACAGGTAAGAAAATTGAAGAGATCGGATGATATCCGTCTTCCTGTTTTGTCCCGATACTCAGGCCGAAATTTATTTTTGCTGGAGCAAATATTTCCATTTCAGAAGTCTTTTTTTGCGTCGGATATTTTTATGTTCTCTTTCAAAAGATAATAGAATCCCATGATCGTAACGGGGATATAGGCCGATAAATGAAGAATTGTTGCAAGACTGATCGCAATATCAGGATTTACTGAGAACATCGTTATACCTGTCTTGGCAGCAGCATGGTATGTGCCTACAAATCCCGGTGCAGAGGGCAGTGTCAGGATCAGACTTATAAATACCATAACAATAACAGAGGCTATAAATAATGTGAACAGATCAAAATTAATATTGAAGGCAGTTATCATAACTGCGATCTGGATCAAAACAACAAGCCAGATCAAAAACGATGTAAAGATCAGCAGTGAAAAATGTTTTGCAGCCCTGAAGATCTCCAGGCCTGTAATAAAAGAATCAATTATTCCGTGAGCACTGTTACGGATCTTTTCCGGAAATATTTTAAGTAGTCTATTGAAAATATTTAATGTGGCTTCACGTTTTGTTAATAAAAGATAACAGATAAGGATAACCAATAATTCTATTGCAAATAATATCAGGCATGATGTTTTTATTAATTCAAATTCGTCATTCTGGGGGATGGGCAGAAACAGGATAGCCGCAACAGCAATAAAAAGAAGTGACAGCACATCAAGAACACGCTCGACCAGTATTGTGGCAAGGACCGTACTTTTCGGGATATTCTCATTGCGCCCGATCACATAAGCCCGGACTAATTCTCCTGCTCTGAATGGTAAAACATTGTTTGCAAAAAAACCGATATTGTTGGCAGAGAACACGGACATGAAAGGTATATCCTTCTGAAGAATCAGAAGAAATTTCCATCTGTATGATCTTATAATAAATACAACTATAGACAGGATTACGGAAAGAAGAACATAGTGGAATTTTACTGTTTTTAAAGTGTTCCAGGATTGAGCAATGTCAACATCGCGGAAGGCCCAGACAAGAAAAATCAGGCTTATTAGAATACCGATAAGAAGTTTAATTTTCATATATCATTAAGTGAGAAAAATCTCAGGATTTTTTAGCCTCTGAACCTTTCTTTTTTCTTAGATCTATTGGGCGTGTTTCAGCATTGGTTTTTATTTCAAAATCTACTTTTGTCAGACCTGTATTGGTTACATAGTTTCCCAGGATGAATATCTTTTCGCTTTCATTAAAGTCGATTGTCCTGACATATTTGACAAGTGAATCCGCCGCATCAACCCAGACCTCCATAAACTGCGTCATCTCATCATCAGGTTTTTTCGGTACCATCTCAAGGATAAAGCCGGAGCTGTTGAATTTACTTTCCTGCCGGAAATCCTCGATATTATATTTGTCAGGGAACTCAAACAGGAATTTCTTCGGGCTGATCGTATCATCATCTTCTCTAAAATCATCGATCGTTAAAATGTTTTTAGTACGGTTGAAGTCCTGGGAGATCTTTCCGTCTGTTACCCATACTGCATCTGTGGATTCAATTCTAAAGTAATCTTCTTTCAACAGGGAAATCTTTATCTGCGCAGTATCCAGCACGGCGTAAAATCCAACCTCTTCGATCTGAAGAAGATCGGCTTTCAGATCATTGATCCTTTTATACTTTTCCTGTATAATATTTATGACATCCTTTGCGCGTCTCTGAGAAAACGACTCCGCAGCGATGACACAGATAAATAATACAGATATAAAACTTATAATGAAAACTCTTTTCATTTTGATATCCAAATAATTATACTTGAATCAGATAATCCCCTCAAGGTCATCTTCATCTTCAATGAGGACTATTCTTGCCTTGCTCCCGTCATAAGGTCCGACAACACCGGCATCCTCAAGTTCATCAACAAGTCTCGCTGCCCTTGAATATCCGACTTTAAGCCTTCTCTGAAGCAGGGAAATAGAGCCCTGCTGATGAGTAACGACTATTCTTGCCGCATCGGAAAACAGCGGATCTCTGTCACCGCTTACTCCGGTTGTACCGTCTCTCGAACTTTTTTGTTTTTCAAGCGCTAATTCAGTGCTCTTCCTGAATTTGGGCTGCGATCTTACGTGGTCAATAACTCTATCTATCTCTTCTAAGGAAACAAAAGCATTCTGCATTCTTATCGGTTTCGGTGCTCCCGGCGGAAGATACAGCATATCTCCTGTCCCGAGAAGCTGCTCAGCTCCGTTCATATCCAGGATCGTTCTCGAATCAACTTTTGTCGCTACCTGAAACGCCATCCTTGCCGGAAAATTTGCCTTTATCACACCGGTTATTACATCAACGGAGGGTCTTTGTGTGGCAAGGACCATATGAATACCTACAGCACGAGCCATCTGGGCAAGCCTTGCAATAGGCTCTTCAACATCCTTTGAAGCTACCATCATCAGATCGGCAAGTTCGTCGATAATTATGACGATCTTTTCAAGGAACGGCGGAAAAGGTTCTCCAGAATCCGGATCAACGGGTTTCACCTTTTTCGCATTATAATCATCTATATGTCTAACGCCTGATTTCGCTAAAAGTTCATACCGTTTCTCCATCTCGAATACACAGCTCCTCAGTGCCATAACAGCATTCTGCGGTTTGGTAATGACCTCTTCATCCAGAAAATCTGCAGCTAAAAGATGATGTGACTTCAGTTTTTTGAAGACCGAAAGTTCAAGCATTTTTGGATCAATCATCACAAACTGCACTTCAGACGGTTTGGCGGCAAAAAGTATGTTGGTAATAATAGAATTTATTCCGACACTCTTTCCTGATCCGGTTGATCCGGCAATCAGGATGTGCGGCATTTTTGCAAGATCAGCTGTGTATACTTCTCCTGTAACGGTCTTCCCGAGAGCAAGTGTCAGTTTCTTTGCAGACGATCTATAAGCAGGATCGTTGATTAAAGATTTTAAATGTACTGTTGCCTGATTCTGATTAGGTATCTCAATACCGACCGTATCTTTTCCGGGAATCGGCGCCATTATGCGGATACCTTTAGCCTTCATTGCAAGTGCAAGATCGTCCTGAAGAGACAGTATCCTGTTGATCTTGACACCTGTATCAGGCCTGACCTCATATAATGTCAGAACAGGACCGGGGTGAACATCGGTGACTTTTGTCTGCACACCAAAATCCAGCAGGGTGCCTTCTAATATCTCCGCTTTCTGCATTATTTCCTGCTTTGTATCGCCGATATTAGTAGTTTCAGGCGCTGATAATAAGCTCAGAGGAGGAAGGCTGTATTTTCCCGAATTTGTGTAAGTCGATTCTTCTTCCTGCTGAGTAATCTTTGACGGCACAGGATCTTTCTTTACCGAAATTGTAATGGGTCTTTTATCTTCAATCTCAGTTTCCTGAAGGCGGGATTCATCTCTGGTTGTTATCTTGATCTTTTCATCTTTTTCTGATTTCTGTTTTCGTATCAGGGGTATATCAAAGCTTTTACTTCGCTGAGCAGTCCGCCGCAATGTTGTTTTAATTTTTTGTTTCCGCCTGAATCCGCTGAATCTTGCACTAATCAGACTGAATAAGTTTTTTTTGACATTCTGGAACTTTCCCAGCAGCAAATCAAGAACAGAAACCGTCTTTGCAAACGATATGTTGAACCATACAACAAACAGTATAACCAGGAGTGCAAAATATAATATGATCGTTCCGGGTTTCCCTAAGTATGTTGCGGAATTTGATCCGAAAAATGCTCCAATGAGGCCTGAAAATTCGTAATTCTTTTGCCCTCCACCAGCGGAAAATTCATTGATTATAGCCAGTCCGAATGATATCAGAAATGTAATACAAAACCAGTAAACAGACCATATTCTGAGAGATTCTGTTTTAGGTTTTCTTATAACAAGGTTCATGCCCCATAACAGCAAAAAAACAACCGGTATCAAAACTGCATATCCAAAAGTATAATTTATAAGGAAATATGATGCCATAGCGCCGAAGACTCCCATAACATTCTTTGCGTCAGCTCCAGGGCTTGTAGTAGGATCGGTTGTATTATAAGTCAATACGCTAAGACCTAAGAATAAAGCCACAGCGACAGTTATAATACCTATAATGATTCTTTTTTTGGAGGATTTCCTTTTTCTCATAATTTTATTTTTGATCGATTAATATATTTACAACTTACTTCTATAATCACATTTTTATAATTTTTCCTTCGGAAAACACTGCAGTCACAGGGATATTATCCACGTCTACGCAAAAATCAAGGTCACGTTCCATTCCAAGTTCATCAAGTTCCTTTCCGTGGTCACTATCTGTTATCATTGTTTTAAGGTCTTTAGAATGATTTTTGTATAATATCAGTGCGGATTTTGCACTGTCTGTTAAATTAATTTCTTCTTTAAAACATTCAGAAATTTTAGAGACAAGCATTCCGGCACATATTGTGTCCTCAAGTGAAAACCGGTTATTATGTCCCGCACAGATAATATTGAGCGGATCATTTTCCTTCGATAATTTCTTAGATGTTTCTGAAATATTTACAAAACCGCAGATATAAATGCTCTTTCCTGATCTGGCCTTTACCATTGCTTTGGTGCCGTTGGTGCTGGAAAATATCAGGGATTTTTCGGATATTATATCTGCTGTATACTCAAATGGAGAATTTCCAAGATCAAATCCCTCTACTTTCAATCCGTTCTTCTCACCGCATAACAGTAAATCCGGATCGAATAGGGCAGACCGGAGCGACAGGGCTCTTTCAACCGATTCGACGGGAATGATCTCCTTACATCCGTTATACAATGCATAAAGCATTGAGCTGGTGGCCCGCAGAACATCTATCACGGCAGCATTCGTGCCGCGAAGGTCATAGTCCTGGATTTCCAAAGGCGTTGTGAATACGTTGATCTTCATATCTTATATTCTGCTATTAGAGTGCAAAGGTGATTATCTAATCAAGCGTATCGTTCTTCATTTATATATTATCAAATAAAAGGAGGTTTAATAATAATCGCCGGAACGTTTTTTCCGCGTATTATTATATCAATTTCCGTATCGATCCTTGAGTTTTCCTTTTCAACATAACCCATACCTATTCCAATTGACAGAGAAGGTGAAAACGTACCGCTTGTCACTTCTCCGATAACTTTTCCATCTTTAGCGATTTCATATCCATGTCTGGGAACACCTCTGCCGGATATTTTAAAAGCGATCAGTCTTCTTTTAATTCCTTCTTCCTTGATCCTGGTTATTGCTTCCTTTCCGATAAAATCGCCTTTATCCAGTTTTGTTATCCATCCTAAACTTGCTTCAATCGGATTGGTATCTTTTGTAATATCATTGCCGTACAGACACATTTTCTTCTCGAGTCTCAGTGTGTCTCTGGCTCCTAATCCGATAGCTTTTAAATTATATTTACTACCTTTTTCCACCAGCGTATTCCAGATATTCTCAGCATATTCATTTTTCATATACAGTTCATATCCATGCTCACCGGTGTATCCGGTACGGGAAATTATCATAGGTTTTCCTTCAACTTTACCTTCCTCGAACCAATAGTATTTTATTCCCGTAAGATCGGTTTTGGTCATTTCCTGCAGCAGGTCCTGGGATTTTGGCCCCTGGACTGCTATAAGAGTAATATCATCGGATACATTGGTCAGTTCTGCACCTTCGATTATATTTTTACTGATCCAGTCAAAATCCTTATCAAGATTTGAAGCATTCACAACGAGGATATAATAATCGTCAAATTTATAAACGAGCAGGTCATCAACTATTCCGCCGTCAGGATAACACATTGCTGAATACTGCGCCTGTCCCGGATTCAGATTGGATGCATCATTAATTGTCATCTTCTGGATCAGATCAAGAGCTTTTTCACCGGTCACTTTAAATTCACCCATATGAGAAATATCGAATATTCCTACATCGGAGCGGACACATTTATGCTCTTCAACAATACTTGAATAAACAACCGGCATTGTATAGCCGGCAAACTCAACCATCTTGGCACCCATTTTTTCATGGATTGCACTTAAAGCTGTATTCTTTACTGTTTTGTTATCATCCACGGTCAACCTCTGAATTTTAGACATATAAATAAGATTTCGCCCGGCTGCAAAATTACAAATGCCGGCCTTTAAACCATTCAAACAATTTGTTTCCTTGCGCCCGGGCGAATCAGTGTCTACAAATTATATTTTTGTTCGACAATAATTAGAATTTGGATACTGTTTCTTTGATCCATCCTAATGCTTTTTCAATATTTTCAATTGAATTTGCATACGAAAATCTTAAGTATCCTTTGCCATATTTACCAAATGCCAGCCCCGATAAAGAAGCTACACCTGCTTCATTAAGAAGAATTGTCTCCATCTCGGCTGATGTTTTGCCGGTTCCTTCAATGTTCGGGAATACATAAAATGCGCCTTTTGGGCTCAGGCAGCGGAATCCCGGAATATCGTTAAGACCGTCGACAATAACATCTCTTCTTTTCCTGAACTCCTCGACCATTTTATTGGGTTCATCCTGCGGGCCTGTGATAGCCTCGATACAGGCTCTCTGAGTGAAACTCGATGTACAGGAATTTGCGTTTACCTGCAGCTTGGTAATTTGCTGAGCAAGATCATTCGGCATAACACCGTAACCCGCGCGCCATCCGGTCATAGCATATGTTTTTGAAAAACCGTCAAGAATAATTGTTCTTTCCTGCATTCCCGGAATGTTCGAGATACTCTCAAATTTTTCATCATATACCAGCCTGAGGTATACTTCGTCTGCAA
>JBHPLC010000058.1:0-11334 GCA_042564455.1 Candidatus Zhuqueibacterota bacterium
GCATCGATATAGGCGGAACAAAAATCAGAATGGGGCTGGTCGATCAATCCGGACAGGTGATCTTCAGGAAGATGTTTCTTACCCCGTCAAGGAGACCATGGAACAAGGTAATGGACAAATTTTGTAATAACTTTGGAGATATGCTGAATGAGGCGGGATACAAATACAATGATCTTTTTGGAGTCGGTATAGGCTGCCCCGGAACATTTGATAAAAAAAGAGAGAATATCAGTTTCGCACCAAATTTGAACTGGAGAAACGTCCCTATCAAATCTTACCTTTCTGAAAAGATCCCGATCCCTATCTGGCCGGAAAATGATACAAATCTCTCAACAATGGGAATCGCTGCGTTCGGAGAAGGCCGGGGTGTCAGTAATTTTATTGGAATATTTATTGGTACGGGTATCGGCGGAGGAATATATTTAAATAAGAAACTTTTTATAGGCAGAACAGGCGGAGCAGGTGAAATCGGACATATGATAGTCAAACAGAATGGCAGCAGATGTCACTGCGGCAACCGGGGCTGTCTTGAATCAATTGCCAGTACCAGTGCAATATACAGCAGAATCAACAAAGTCTATTCCAGAAAATATAAAGATACCAGAACATATTCGGATTTCAAAAACAATGCGAATAAGAGTCTTGCGATTAAACTGGCGTATAATTCAGGAGAACCATTTGCAGCAAAAATAATAGACCATGCCTTTTTTTCACTTGGAATGGGTCTGGTCAGTCTGATCAATTTATTAAATCCTGAGATGATCGTTTTCGGAGGAGGATTATCCGAAGCTCTCAGAGATGTTATGATAAATAAAGTTAACGATGTAGTTCAGAATCGCGCAATGCCCGGCACATTCGAAAAGGTCTCAATTATAGCTACAAGTCTGGGTGAAGATGCTCCCATTGTGGGCGGAGCAGCCCTCGTAGAGACAAAAAGAGATAAATCTTAGCAACTTTTTTGGTTTTCGAGCGTGTTATAAGAATGTATACTAATGAAATTTCAAATAATATTAAAATGTTATATATATGAACCATACAAAACAAGTAAGATTATTTCTGACAATTGTTGTATTAATATTTATTTCAGATATTGCACACAGTCAATCCGTCCGAATAAATGTGTCGAGTGAACCGCAGATTTCGGAAAGAGTTTACAGTCTCAGTGATAATAATGGAAATGTATATATTTCAGCAGAAAGCTTTGCAGAAGCTCTGCAGATAAATGCAGTAAAAGCAGACGATCTCAGTAAAATAGTACTTTATCTTGAAGATAAAGAAGTGACTCTTACCGCTAACAATCCTTTTGTGATCGTTGGAAAACAAGCATACCAGATGCCTCTTCCGGTCGTTGAAAGAAGAAATGAATTACATTTTCCGGTTAAAGAACTTATTTACCTGCTCGATCGTTACCTCCCCGGTGATTACAGTTTTGACGAGGTCAGAGATATAATCGATATATATTACGGAGGAGCATTAAGTATAACCGATCTCTGGGTTGAGGAACGGAACAACGGCACACTGATCCATATTGAGACAACCAAACCGTTCGGAGAGGGATTGCGCAGCTGGTTTGATGATCAAAGAAATTTACTGACTGTTCAATTCTATAAAGGCAGGCTCGATACACTTCAGTTTTCAAGTGATGAATCGTACGGGCTTGTTCTGAGGACAATAGCCACTCAGCACCCTGAAATAGCTTCCCTGACCTTCAGACTGTCGGCATATGTTGACGGTGATGATATTGATGTGATCCAGGACGGGAGCACGAACGAGGTTATAGTTACTCTTTTTGACACAAGGACCAGGGATGAACTTTTTGTTTCGGATGTAGAACAATCCGCCGAGATAAGCGAAATAATTGCTAAAGAAAAAGAACTCTGGAATATTGATACAATAGTCATAGATCCCGGCCACGGTGGCAAAGATCCCGGAACGATCGGTCCAAACGGACTTTATGAAAAAAACATCGTACTTGATATTGCCCTGATCCTCGGTGAGCTTATCAGAGATACCCATCTGGTTGATAATGTTGTATATACCCGTGAAACTGATGTTTTTGTCCCTCTGCAGGAAAGAGCTGAAATTGCCAACAACAAAGGCGGAAAGCTGTTTATAAGTATTCATATTAATTACAACAAACGGACAAATATCAGAGGTTTTGAAACGTATTTTTTAGATCCCAGTAAAAATGAAGATGCATTAGAGGTCCTCGAGGTAGTACAGCGGGAAAATAACGTGGTCAATCTGTATGAGGATAAAGATCCTGAAAGATTACTGACCGAAGAAGACAAAATGATCCTTGCTATCACTCAGAGCGCTTTCGTAAAGGAGAGTGAAAAACTTGCATCATTTATTTCCGAAGGAATAGAAAGAAAAGTTAACTGGCCGAATAAAGGTGTAAAACAGGCAGGTTTTCTGGTATTATGGAAGGTCTCAATGCCGAATGCATTGATCGAGGCAGGATTCATTTCCAATCCTTCACAGAGGATAGATCTGCAGTCAAGGGCTATCAAACACAGGATTGCAGAGGGAATATACGAAGGTATCCAAAAATTTATTGAAGATGTAAGACGATAATTGCTTTTCGGAACATTAATTCTTATTTTACCATATCCAACAATCTCACAGTACTTTTTGATCCATATCCAAATTTTGTAATATATGTTATTCAATTCTGTTAAATTTATGTTATTCTGATAATAGTATTTGAAATAAGTTAATTTGAAAGGGGAATTTCATGAAGATCAAAAATCCATTCTTTTCGGGCAGATTTTCCTTAAGTTTTGTCTTTGTCCTCATTATTATCGTTGCTCTATTTGCAGCCTGTACTCAAACTTCAGTAATTCAAGTACCTCCGAATAATCAGAAAGCTCTTGAGATACTTAAACAGGCCCAGGAAACCTCGGGAGCGCCGGGAGTCTCAGCTGCAGTTGCCGTTGACGGGAAAATTGTCTTTTCGGAAGGTGCCGGTTATGCCAATCTTGAACACATGATCCCGGCAACGGGAAAAACCGTTTACAGGATAGCTTCTATCTCGAAACCCATTTCCGCTATCGGACTCATGCAGCTTCTGGAACAGGGCAAAGTCAAACTGGATGACCCAATACAGAAATATATACCATCATTTCCCGTTAAACCGGAGGGCGAGATCACTCTCCTTCATATTCTTACTCATACATCGGGTATCAGGCATTATAATCCGGGAGAGTTCGGAATGATGCAGCACTTTAATACCCTGGAAGATGCGATAAATGTTTTTAAGGATGATCCTCTAAAATTCGCTCCAGGTACCCAGTATTCTTATACAACCTACGGATTTAATCTTGTCCAGGGTGTGATCGAAGCCGCCGGAGGAGAAAACGGCCCGATCGGATTCCGGGAGTATATGAAAAAATTTGTATGGGGGCCGGCCGGAATGGATGCCACGGATATTGAAATGCCCCAGGATATAGTAAAGAATCGATCAAGGGGATTTGTACGGGAAAGAAACAGCGAAATTATCAAACATGCAAGATATACGGATGTCAGTGTCAAATATGTCGGAGGTGGAATTATCTCTACTGTTGAGGATATGGTAAAGGTATTTATCGCACTGGACAGCGGTGTTCTGATGAAACCTGAAACGGTTGAAAATATGTATAATATCCATTTCGCACAGAGAGAAAACAGCGGCAGAGGATTGGGCTGGTCTGTCGAAACTGACAGTGAAGGACGCCTCAAAGTTTCCCACAGCGGAGGAGCCACCGGCTTCAAATCGATGCTGATAAATTATCCCGAACAAAAGATCGTTGTCGCCACAGTATCGAACGGAGAATGGTATTCCCCGGGCAGGCTCGCTCAGGATATTGTGAATGTTTATCTGGAAAATAAATAGTCAAATTAATAAAGGTATAATTATGAACTCAGCAATTAAGAAGTACAGAATGTGTTTTTTAACAATTATGTCCTATTTAATAATGGTCTTTATAATGTCAGGATCAATAGATGCCCAGATTCTATCTGCGATAGATCCCGAAAACCTTGAAGGGACTCTTTCATGGAGAAATGTCGGACCTTCAAGAGGAGGACGTGTAACTGCCGTTGCCGGATCGGTTTCGGACAGGAACATCTTCTTTTTCGGAGGTACAGGCGCCGGAGTCTGGAAAACCACCGACGGAGGTGAATCCTGGACACCAATGACCAACGACTGGCTCGTATCGTCGATCGGCGATATTGACATTTCTCACAAGGACCCGAATATCGTGTATGTCGGTACCGGTGAAGCCTGCTTCCGGGGTAATATAAGCCATGGTGACGGAGTTTATAAATCAACGGACGGCGGGTATACGTGGGAACATATAGGTCTTGGAGAAAGCCGTCAGATTGGCAGAGTTATTGTCAAACCTTCAGATCATAACACGGTTTTTGTCGCAGCACTGG
Source organism: Candidatus Zhuqueibacterota bacterium (assembly GCA_042564455.1). Classification (GTDB taxonomy): domain Bacteria; phylum SM23-31; class SM23-31; order SM23-31; family SM23-31; genus JBHPLC01. The sequence goes on from JBHPLC010000058.1 coordinate 4,420, forward strand.
GACACATCTATGCCCCGCCGGATGGGAACCGGGGTGACCACGGTGTATTCAAGACAACAGACGGGGGAAAAACATGGGAAAATATTCTACCGGGACCGAATAATCAGACCGGTGCGATAGACATCGATATCAATCCTAAAAACAATAATATAATGTTCGCTGCTCTCTACGAGACTTTCAGAACATCCTACTCTTTGTCATCCGGCGGTCCGGGATCAGGTTTGTACAAATCAACCGACGGCGGAAAATCATGGAATAAGATTACCGGTGGAGGTTTTCCGGAAGGCACTCTGGGTAAGATAGGAGTTTCGATCTCAAAATCCAGACCCGACCGTATTTATGCCATGGTAGAAGCTGTTGACGGTGGTTTGTACCGTTCAGATGATAACGGTAAAACATGGGAACTGATGAACAGCGACCGGGATAAACGCCAGAGAGCCTGGTATTACACACACGTAACGGCCGATCCCAAAGACCCGGATGTGGTTTATGTTCTGAATACCAGCGTTTTAAGATCAACCGACGGCGGAAAAACTTTCGGCCGTGTAAGCGTCCCTCACGGAGACGTTCATGCTCTCTGGATAGATCCGAAAGATTCAAACAGGATGATAAACGGAAATGACGGAGGCGGAAATGTCTCTTTTGATGCTGGAATTACATGGTCTACCCAGGAATATCCGACCGCACAGTTCTATCATGTTACAGTCGATGATGATTATCCATATAATCTTTACGGAGCTCAGCAGGACAACAGCACGGTGAAGATTTCAAGTACAAGCACACCGAGATCGACTGACTGGTATTCTGTCGGGGGCGGAGAGAGCGGACATATCGTCAGTGATCCGCGGAATTCCGATATCGTTTATGCCGGCAGTTACGGCGGTCTTATAACCCGATACGACCACGAGACCGGTACAACAAGGAATATACACCCCTGGCCGGATAATCCAATGGGCTGGGCTGCAGGTGATCTGAAATACAGGTTCCAGTGGACAGCGCCGATTATGATCTCGAAACACGATCCGACAAAACTTTACCATGCATCGAACGTCCTTTTCAGGTCATTTGATGAAGGCAGGAGCTGGTCGATCGTCAGCCCCGATCTTTCCAGAAATGACAAAAGCAGACTCGGACCGTCCGGTGGCCCTCTGACACATGACAACACAAGTGTAGAGTACTATTGTACGATCTTCGTTCTGGAGGAATCACCGCTGAAAGAGGGTGTGATCTGGGCGGGAACAGACGACGGCCTTGTACATATCACTCTTGACGACTGCAAAACATGGACGGAGATCACACCTCCACGAATGCCTGATTGGAGCCTGATATCTTCAATAGATCCATCGAACTTCAAGGTAGGAAAAGCCTACATGGCTGTCGACCGCCATGAACTCGATGATTACGGCGCTTACGCTTATAAAACCGACGACTTCGGAAAAACCTGGACGGCTATCAATAACGGATTCAGGGAGAAGGATTTCCTGAGAGTGATACGCGAAGATCCGGCTGTTGAGGGTGTGCTTTATGCCGGTACAGAGTCGGGTGTTTACTATTCGATAAATGACGGTGAAAGCTGGCACAGCCTTCAGCTTGATCTGCCTTATGTTCCGATCCATGATCTTCGTGTAAAACGAAATGACCTTGTTGCAGGTACACACGGCAGATCATTCTGGATTCTGGATGACCTGACACCCCTGCATCAGCTGATAGGACAGTCTCCGAGAGACGGGATGCTCCTGGAACCACGCGAGACCATCAGATGGGCGGGAAGATCAGGCAGCAGCCGTGTTAATCTTAGATATTACATCGGATCGGAACCGTCAAACAGCATTACTCTTGAGATATTTGACAGCAACGGTCAACTGATCACAAAATCAGAGGAAACAGGACGGCGGCGACTGCGCAGTCAGATCGGCTGGAACAGCTTTTCATGGGATATGAGGTATCCCGGAGCGACAACAGTTCCCGGACATCCCATGTGGGCGGCTTCAACCAACGGGCCGTTAGCTGTACCGGGTATATATAAAGCAAAATTGACAAAAGACGGCAGGAGCAGCGAGGTTGAATTTGAGATAAAGATCGATCCGCGTTTAGGCTCGACAGTTCAGCAGCTTCAGCTTCAGTTCGATCTGCTGATAGCAATCAGGGACAAGGTCTCTCAGGCACATGATACTGTTAATCAGCTCAGGTTATTAAGAGAAGATATTGAAAGCCTTAAAACACAGGCAGAATCAGTTAGTGCCGGGAGACAGCTGATAAACAGGGCTGATAACATGCTCGCAAAATTAAGTGAGATAGAGGCAAATATACTGCAGGTGAAATCAAGCAGCGGCCAGGATCCGCTGAACTTCCCCATCAAGGTAAATAACAGGCTTGCGGCACTGACAGGTTCAGTTTCTTCGTCCTATCTCGCCCCGACTAAACAGGCGTATGATGTTTTCAATATGCTGTCGGCAGAACTGGACGGATATCTGGATAGTTATGGAAATGTCACAACAACTGACCTGAACAGCCTGAATTCACTAGCAAGATCAGCAAACCTGCCGGAAATAAGATTGAAAGACCCGAACAGAGGAAATTGATACTTTCTAAATAATAGACAATGAAAAAGCGGGGTACTCCACCCCGCTTTTTTATGTATAACAATATTGGAAATTTTTATAATAATAATTATCAATACAATTCTGAATGCGAACCTGTTCTTTCAAGTATTAGCACTTCTTCTTTAATTCGGTATATTAAAATCCAATCTGGTTCTATATGGCAGTCCCGGTGATTTCTCCAAACACCGATCAATCTATGGTCCTTGTACCGGGGAGGAAGAGGATTGTCTTGTAAAAGAAGCTCTATAACCTGCCTGAGCAATTCCGGATTTTTCCCCTGTTTCTTAATTCGTTTATAGTCCTTTTTAAACTGACTTGTATAATGAATTCTCAATCATCAAGTTCCTTAAAAAGATCATCTGCATTTTCTGCTTTATGCAGGTCTATACCCAATTCAGAATCTTTTAATGTTTTTGCAGTGAGCTCATTAGGAATTTTAATGTCAAACGGTATACCATTATGAAGGGCTATTTGCGTAAGGTAAACTGATATTGCTTCAGACATTGACATATTCAAGGTATTAAGAACTCTTTGAGCCTTTGCTTTAGTTTCAGGATTTATCCTGGTCTGTATAACCGCTGTTTTAGCCATGACGGGCACTCACTCTCAAATATTGTAGTTACATTGTATATACGATGAATATACAAATATTGTTCCAAAAAGCAAGCTCTTTTTTATTTCACCTATCTAAAATGTCACGACGTGCCAGTCGCTTTTGATAAGGTCGGTCAGTGGTTTACCCATGTATTTGACCTCTAAACCGAGCTCGGTCAGTTTATCCGAAACTCCGTAACTGTCGGCGCAGGCCTTACAGGCGACTATCTCCACTCCGTTAGTCATCATCCTTTTAACATAGTCCTGAATATCCTTGTCCTCTGAAAGCAGTTTTGATGACGGTCCCCATACGATCAGCTGTATCTCATCCCACCAACCCTGTCTTTTGCCGTTGTCGACATACATGAAAACCATTTTTATTGCCACATCCTTCTCACCGCTTGTCCATACTACCGCGAGACGGTCTGAATCCTCCTGTGCAGTTTCTATTGCTGCTTCGGATTCTACTTCAGGCTGAGCACAGGCAGCAATTAACAGGCTTAGAAAAAATATAGCAATAACGGATAGTTTTAAAAACTTCATAAAAATTCCTCTCATTAAATTTAGCCTCAAATACCAGAACAATAAAATATAAAGAATCTATCCTGACATCTTTGAAAAGTCTCCGGAGATTGAGAAAAGTCCCTTAAAACAAAAACCGGAGAGCAGTTATCCGCCCCCCGGTTTTTACTGAATCAATTATATTTATTTCTTGATCTCGAACAGGTCAACATTTTTGTTTGAATCACCGATCAGGTGCTCGCAGAAATAATCCCACAGCAGCCGGTTGAAGTAATTCTGGTAGTCTCCGAAACCATGCCGTTTGCCGGGCATTATCATAAAATCGAACCGTTTATTCGCTTTTATCAATGCATTTGCCACACGGATCGAGTTAGCCGAATGTACATTATTATCCATATCTCCGTGAACCAGAAGCAGGTGCCCTTTCAGGTTCTCTGCCACCTCCGGATTTGTGGTGATCTTGGTTACCCAGTCGATCTCCTCGGTCTCGTTACCGTCCTTATCCTTTTTGGTCTTGGTCTGCATTTCCACACCGTAGTGGTTCTCACCCCACCAGATATTGTAAATATTGTTGTCGTGATTACCTGCCGATGATACCGCCACCTTGAAGAAGTCCGGATAGACCAGCACAGCGGCCGTTGACATGAATCCGCCGCCGGAGTGACCGTAGATACCCACACGGTTGACGTCGATGAACGAATGCCTGGAGGCAAGCTGCTCAATCACCGCTTTCTTATCCGCCAGTCCGTAATCCCTTGCATTCTGATAACCGTATGTGTGATAATAGTTGTTTCGCTGCGGACTGCCGCCCCTGTTCCCAACAACTATCACGATAAAACCAAGCTGTGCCAGAGGTACATTTCTGTCGGTTGCAGTAAATCCTTTCGGAACACTTTCTGTCTGCGGTCCCGGGTATACATAGTTGATTATCGGGTATTCCTTTTCGGGATCAAAATCGAATGGTTTCCACATTACACCGTAAAGGTCAGTCACCCCGTCCGCCGCCTTTACATGGAACGGTTCCGGCATTTTGAATCCGGCTTCCTCTAACCGTGAAATGTCAATAGTTTCGAGATCCATCAGATGGTTGCCCATATTATCCTTCAGGGCAGCTTTCGGGACCTGATCAACTCTCGAATAATTATCCACGAAGTATTCATTCGATGTTGAAATACTCGTTGAATGATTTGCGTCACCGGGATTCAGAAGTTTCAGGCCTGTTCCGTCAAAATTCACCCTGTATGTATGCAGGTAATATGGATCTTCACCCGGTTCCCTGCCGCATCCGGTAAAATACAGCACCCGTCCGGTAGTGTCGATCTTAGCTATGTTATTTGCCATCCACGGCCCGGAAGTCATCCGGCTCTTCAGGTTGCCGTTCTCATCATACAGGTAAAAATGTCCCCAGCCGTCACGGTCTGACCACCAGATCAGGTCCTTGCCTTCATTAAGTACAGCAAGCTGAATATATCTGACGTTAAAATAAGGCTCCGTACGCTCTGTGACCAAAGTTGTAACCTCTCCGGTCTCCGTATCGGTCACGCAGAGCTCGATATCTTTCCAGTCACGGCTCCGTCTGACGATGTACAGTTTGTCATCGCCTTCATCCATGAATATTCCGCCGCCGCCGATATATGTTCCGCCGATAGCCTGGTCTGGATATTTTTCTGCATTTGCCTTAACACTTGTTCTATTTTCAGCATCGAAGAGCCATAACTCATACTGCGGAACATTGTCTTCACCCGGCATTGGATATTTATATGTTTCGAGCGTCGGCCGGGGATCGCTCAGGGCATTGATGACCCATAGATCGTTGACCTCTCTCCTGTCCTGTCTCACGATGTAAAACTTATTCGAATCCTTGAACCAGCCCGGACGGGCTCTCAGCCTTTTGTTCATCGTGGTGTCGCTGTCGCTTGATCCAAAGCTGTACCACAATTCACCGTCTGTGGTCAATTGATGCTCGATACTGTCCGAACCCATTACATAAAGGTTGTGGTTCCTTGCGAACACAACATAATTGCTGTCCGGAGACATGCTTCTCCATGATTCCACGGCGCGTGGTCCCCTTCTGACAGTGTCGATAAAAGTGACTGCGTGAGAAGCAAGGTCGTATTCAAATTTCAGGCTGTCGATCTGGAATTCGACCACTTTATTTTCTTTTACGAATTTTATCGTGGATACCGGATTGTGTTTCGGATCGAAAGGTTTTTTCAGGTGCAGGCTGAGTCCGGCGGCAAGTTTTGCGTTATCGAAAACCGGTTCTTTAGTTTTATCCTCGGGATCGACAACATAAAACTCGGTGCCTTCCTTGTTCTTGAACCTGTACCAGAATTTCTCGGTGTTTTCTATCCAGTTCGGCCTGACCGAAGTGTCAAAAAGCAGGTTATTCGTGACATTATTTGAGAGGAATTTCTCCGCAAGCTTATAATTTGCTTTAGGTTTTTCCGCTTCCTGCGCAAACGACGCAGAACCCAGGAAAAAGGAAACCATCAGCGCAGTCAGCACAAAACAGGCTGATACACGATAAACTTTGTTCATTTGTTACCTCCCTTTAGATATTATTTATTTTTGCTGTGATTTTATTCCGGAAGAAATAGAACTTCATAAAGATCTTTCTTTTTTTCAAGGAAATTTTTTACGCCGGGTAGAACCGTACCCTTAAGCAAAATTGGAAAGCTGTTAATTGTAACAAAATAGTAGATAAATTTCAAGCGGAAAATTTTGATGTCAATGATGGAGGATAGGTAATTAGGCATGCTGCTATTTTTCGATAATGCGGTATTCGTATAAATACTGATCATTAATATTATAAATTATCAGACTGCCTCCAATTATCTTGAAGACATCAAAATATATATCAGGTGTATCCAGGTTACATAATAAAACTCCGTTCCTGTCAAATATTTCAAACATAAAGATATCTGTTTGCACACCAGCTATTTTACTTCTGTCAGGTTGTCTTTTATTTGTTATAGTCCAGATTCTATCATTAGAATCTAACTGAACGCCTCTAGTAAAAAAATTAGAAACACTAATCCTAACTTCATCAAAGATATCATTACCATCCTCATCTTTACCTTGAGGAATTTTTTGCATCTCCATTGAATACCGAGTCGATTCTTCATAATCAAGTTTTCTATCGATCACCATCAGAAGTTTTCCATCTCGCGAATATTTGGTAATCCGATTTTGA
>JBHPLC010000059.1:0-11301 GCA_042564455.1 Candidatus Zhuqueibacterota bacterium
TTTATTGGTCGGTTGACGGAGGAAAATTTTCGAGGCTTTATGCAATATTTGCGGATGTTCTGATTCTATGGCAGTTCTATTATACTGATAATCCCGATGATGCTGAGTTATAATACGCCAAAGTTAATAAAATGACCAATAAGATGGGATCCATGATGAGCTGATAATATAGATGTTTTGCAAAGAACCTCAAATTTAGCCCCCTGTTCTGCAGGGGGCTTCTTTTTTTTGAATCATACCAATCTATTGAATACTTCCTGCAGTGTTTCTTTTTCCCCAACATTTCCGGGGAATATAACATATGGGATTTCAGGAAACCTGCATTCTTCGGGAGTGAGCAGAACCGGTATTCCTGCATCGATCTGTCCCAGCACTGTTGTGAATTTAACACCCAGAGCATCCGTTAAGATATCCGCAGATGTAATTCCGCCTTTTGCTATAATAAATCCCGGAGCAGGCTTTATTTCCTGTATAAGAGAAACCAGAAACTCCGAAATCTCCCTGCCGAAAGCAAGTCTTTCGGAGACCGACTTAAATATTTTTTCCTTTCGGGAAGTATACAGGACAGGGCTTCTGCCCGAGTTGATTATCTCTTCAATTCTATTTAAAATTTCCTGTTTAATCCGGATCTTTTCTGGTGTTATTTCATCGACATTGATTTCCACACCTGCTGTCCTGTCGTCAAGCAGAAGAGTTTTCATCTGATCCGTGGTTCTTATAATATAAGAACCGACGATCAAAATCCCGGGTAATCCTTTTGTATTCAACAGCTTTTTATCCAGTAACGGTTTTTCTTTCAAACGTGCGAGAGATTTGACTATTGAAGCTGCGCCTCTGATAAGAAAGTTTTTTCCGGATGAGGTTAATTTCAATATAACAGCGGCTATTTTATCAAGGTCAGTGTAGTTTTCCGAATTTACAACAACATATTTGTTTTTCAGACTATTTATATAATCCATGAGGTCCGGTTCATTGAGGTTTCTGATCGTATCTAAACTAACTGAAGCAATTTTTCCAGATCTTACTCTGCCATTTGTTTTTTCTTCAATATATTTTGTGATATCTGCATTTTTGTAGCCGAAGACGGAATCATTTGCGAATTCAGTCTTATTCATCGGTACGAGATCGTTTCCCTGTTTAATATAATGAATATTATCTTTTGTGATCCTCCCTCCCTCAAAGAAAGCGGGGACAAAAAAAGTGTTATCGATAATTTTGCCTGATCTGACCTTAATAACTTTTTCGATCAAATCGGTTTCCAGAGGGAAATGACCTCTTAATGTTGAATCGGACCTGCTGACAAAGATCAGCTGGAAGCCGAATTTTTTATTTACAGCGAGTACGTTCCTGACCAGTTCTGTTATATTTTTCTTGGCGATATCTTCTGAAAAGGCGCGGTTGTTGGTAAGTATATAGAAAAAAGAGGTACTGTCCGCAAATGCTTTCGTGATCAGTTTTTCCGACCATGATGTGAGAAGTTTACAGCCGTAGACGGTCTGGATGCCTGTAGGATCATCATCGACAACTACAATTTTGATCTTCTTCATATTCTTTATCTTGATAATTCCCAAAAAGAGCCCGGCAAAACCTTATTCAGGAGCCGCTTTAAACTCCCAGGGCCGAGTTCTACCGGGCCAAAGAAATAAATTAATGTATTTCTATTTCAACAAGAACCGGCAGATGATCGGAAGGAAGACGTCCTTCAATAGAATCTGTCAGGAAACCATGACGCAAAACTTTTATATTTTCTCTTACAAAAACGAAATCGATCTGTTTTTGAGGATTGGAAAATCCTGAAAAAGTACCTTCCGGTCCAAAGTGCGGAGTTTCTGATATCTTTCTTGCATCAAAAAGAGACCTGAGCTCCTGACCATCTACTGAACCGGTCATGAGATTGTAGGGGACTGATGTATTGTCCGTGTTAAAATCTCCGGTCAGAACTACCGGAAAATTCGCTGCAATATCAGTAATATATTTTTTGATAAGTTCTGCACTTTTCTCTCTTGCAATCTGTCCCCGGTGGTCAAAATGTGTATTAAAAAAGTAAAAAGATTTACCGGAAGATTTATCTCTGAATTTACAGCAAGTTACAGTCCTGAAACAGGCTGCATCCCACCCCATGCTTACCTCTTCGGGTGTCTCCGAAAGCCAGAATGTTCTTTTGTCAAGCAGTTCGAATCTGTCCTTTCGATAAAATACAACCATATGCTCACCGGCATTTAAGCCGTCATCTCTTCCGACACCGTAAAATTCGTATTCGGGAAGCATATTGATCAGATCGTCAAGCTGACCTTTCAATACCTCCTGGAGGCCTGCGATATCAACGTTGTGAGAACGTATCATTTCAGCGACAAATTCTTTTCTGTTCGGCCATGCATTTTCACCGTCAGAGGGATTATTGTACCGTATATTGAAGGAAAGCGCGTTAATACTTTTTGATGTTTCAGAACACGAGAAAAATGATAAATAAGCTAATATACAAATAAACACTAAATACAGGTGTCGTTTCATGACGATAGATCCTTATAGCTGTATTATTATACCGGTTATCTAATATACCAACAAGTTTTAGAACAAAAATTATTATCAGGAATGAGTCGGATTTTCCATGATCTGTTTTATTGCCCGAATAACAACGACTTCAATATCAACCTGCGGGATCTTGTGATGAGGGAAAACATAAGTATTTGTTTGTTTGTATTTTGCCGGCAGAGAATTCAGAGCAAAGGCGAAAACATCCTCAAGACATATGTTGCAGCCGCAGAAATCATCAAACTCATGTCTGACATCAGCCAGAATTTTAAGAACTTCATTTTCATTGGCATTTCTTATATGTTCGAAAGAATACCCGTCGATAACATTTTCAGTACCACTCATAATACCCCTCCACTTACATTTCATCTAAGCTGCGTTATAAATATACATTTCCCGGAAAGGATTTCAGCCCGGATAATACTTTATAAAAAGTAAATTGTTAATTCATCAAAATCAAGCATTTTTGACCGTACAGAATATCAGCTTTACAAATCTGCATGGAGATCCATAGCTGAATCTATTCATCCTTTTTTTCTTCCGGCATAATTATAATAAAGTCCGGACCATTTGGAGTTTCTCTGAAATCAAGAGTCATTCCCTTAAACCGGGGTGCGATTCCCTTATCCACCAGAAATAGCTTTCTGTCATCATCCGATGTTACAATGATATCATTTTCATTGGCTTTATCAAATATGAATTCAAACGGCATATGTTCTGATTCAACAACAACTATTCTGACTGCAACTTCAGGATCTTTGGTTTCGGCCACGATAGCACCAAGAAGTTTTTCTTTTGCAGTATCTGTTACTTCAAGCATAATTTTTATTCCTTAATATTTTATTCTATATTACATGTATTAATCATTTAATTTTATCAGCAAGAACTCCTGCTGCCGCTAATTCCGCCATCGGCACTTCATGTTTTCTGCTGCATTTCGGACAAGCCACTTCTTTTCTTTTGAAGTCCGGGGGAATTTTCAATTTAAGGCCGCATGCACAGGCTAAAAAAGCATATTGGTTCATTTTCATCATCAGATCACCCACATCTCTCATTCCCTTTTTCCTGCTTTTTTTGTCTGGTTTTTCCTTATCCGCTTTACGGATTGAAATATTTTCGGTATCTTTTAAACCTGAAGCCGGAATAATGGTCGATGATGAGTTTGTGATCTTTGAATAAGCGTCCTGATAATTATGGAAATTCGCACCCTGAGATATGTTCCGCAAGATCTTAACACGTTCATTGATCGGAGGATGCGTGCTTGTAAGATTTGAAAGCTTTTTTCCTTTCTTCTTCAGAGGATTCGCAATATACATCGGGGCGGTAACTTTATTTGCCGAGGCCAGTTCTTTTGTATTATTGGATATTTTCTCAAGTGCGGATGCCAGTCCTTCAGGGTATCGTGTCAGCCTGACAGCTGAAGCATCGGCGAGGTATTCACGTTTTCTCGAAATAGCAAAATAGAGTAGCTGAGCCATTATCGGAGCGAGGATGGCCAGAACAATCGCAACGATCATAACTATAGCCTGAGCCTGACCTCCACCGGAAGACCGGTTTGAACTGTATCTTCGGCCGGATAGGGATGAGTAAAACATCCCCCGCAGAAATATGTGCGAGATCAAAACTATACTACCCAGGAGGATACCGGCAAAAGTCATGAACAGGATGTCCCTGTTAACTATATGGGACACCTCATGAGCGATCACGCCCTGCAGTTCATTTCTGTTAAGACGTGAAAGTAAGCCTGCAGTAACTGCGACAGCGCATTTTTCCGGTTTTCTTCCTGTTGCAAATGCATTGGGAGCTTCTTCGGGAATAATATAAACTTTCGGCATAACCGGCATGTTTGAAGCTATTTTCATTTCTTCAACGATATTATACAACTGCGGGTGCACATCCGGTGTAACTTCTTTTGCCTTGCTTGCCGCTAGCAGGATAGAATCTCCATTGAAATAACTTATCAGAGATAAGATCACCCAGATCAGGAAGGCAAATACTAATCCCAGTGCTCCTCCTCCTTCCGGGAAAAAAGCAAATCCCACAAAATATCCTAAAACCAGCAGGGCTAATCCCATAAAGAAAAAAAGTACCATTGATTTTCTTCTGTTCAGGCGTATCAATTCCCACATATTTATTTACTCCAGGATGATTATAAAAAGACCTATTTAAAATCTACTTTCGGGACTTCTCTTTCTGCTGCATCTTCGATCTCGAAGAATTCTTCCTGCTTGAAGTTGAACATTCCGGCGATAATATTTGACGGGAATGTTTCGGTTTTATTGTTGTAGAATAGTACCTGGTCGTTATAATTTTGTCTTGAGAATGATATTTTATTCTCTGTTGCGGTCAGCTCTTCCTGCAGTGCGAGAAAGTTCTGATTAGCCTTCAGATCGGGATAATTTTCCACTACGAGAAAGAACTTACTCATAGCACCGCTTAACTCTCCTTCAGCTTTTGCCTTATCACCTACTGATTCGGCACCCATTGCTTTACTTCGGGCATTAGTGATATTTTCGAGAGTTTCTCTTTCATGTTTCATATAACCTTTTGTGGTCTCAACCAGATTGGGAATCAGATCGTGTCTTCGTTTTAGCTGTACATCTATCTGGGACCATGCGTTTTTCACCTGGTTTCTCAGTCTGACGAGAGCATTGAATATGCCTATCACAAAGAACACCGATATAGCAATGAGCCCGAGAATAATGTATAAAGTTGTCATATGAACCTCCTAATTGTTTTTTCCGCCGAAAATATCTTTCAGCAGGTCCAATACCTTGTTATCTTTGTCAAAACTTCCCATTTTAATTATGTCGTGCAGTTCACCTTCATCAAACCATATTCCATGGTCTTTCTTACATTTATCGATCAGTATTTTATTATCTGTACCGCATGTTATCTTGTTCATTTTCTTTAAACATATCGGGCATTTTCTGATCTTTTCCTTCGATCCTTTGTCAATCTGAAATGATTTCAGCAGTTCGTCTTTATCTTCCGATTCTTCAATCAGCAATTCCAGTTCACCTGCATCCAGCCATTTGCCTCTGCAGGAATAACAGAAATCAATTTCAACTTCGTTTAATTCAAGAACAACCATCGGTTCTTTACAAACGGGACAATCCATATTGATCCTCCAAAATAAAAGAATAGAATAATATAACAATTTTTATCTTAAATTGTACAAAAAACATTTGAGGAGTATACGGTGAATGCGGAATATATTTTATATTTTACGCTATATTTGATCTTTATGATTACATAAAAAAAGACAGCTTAAAAAAGCTGCCTTTTTCAATTCTATATTACTTTTATTAAAAGTCACCGAAATCATCATTATCCAGAGCTATCATCTCGGATTTATTATCCTTTCTTTTTTCCAATCTTTTTCCTTCGGAAGCAGTATTCAGAGAGCTATCCTGCTGATTATCTAATGTTCTACAAGAACCATTATCTGTAGTTAATTCGAACTTTGACACCATATTCTTAAGTTCTACAGACTGACTGGAAAGTTCCTCTGAAGCTGATGCAGTCTCTTCAGCATTTGCTGCTACCTGCTGCGTAACCTGTTCCACCTGAGACAGACCTTCGTTTATCTGTCCGATACCCTCTGACTGTTCTTTGGAAGCTGCAGCGATATCTCCAACGAGTTCTGTCACTTTATTGACATTATCAACTATTTCTTCAAGTGATTTTGCGGTTTTATCGGCAATTGATGTTCCGGTTTCGACTTTTTTCCCGGATCCTTCGATGAGGTCTGTTGTCTCCCGGGCTGCTTCAGCGCTTCTCTGGGCAAGGTTTCGCACTTCATCAGCAACTACAGCAAAACCTTTACCATGCACTCCTGCTCTTGCAGCCTCAACTGCGGCATTCAAGGCAAGCAGGTTGGTCTGAAAAGCTATTTCGTCGATCACCTTAATAACCTTTTTTATCTCCTGGCTCGATTGTGAAATTTCATCCATGGCTTTATTTAGTTCGATCATCTGGGTATTTCCCTCATCTGCACTGTTACGGGCGTTTACTGACAATTCTGAGGCTTTTTCAGCATTTTCAGAGTTCAGTTTTGTTTGTGAAGCCATTTCCTGTACAGATGAAGTGATCTGTTCCAGTGAACTTGCCTGTTCTGTAGCCCCCTGGCTCAGAGACTGGCTGGCACTTGATACCTGACCAGATCCTGCTGTTACCTGATCAGATGACTGAGCAACCTGTGAAAGTATCACATTTAATGCATCAACAGTGTTATTCAATGCGGTTTTCATTTTAGTATGGTCGCCTTTATAATCCCCCTGTACCGAAACTGTCAGATCACCATTTTCCATTGCAGAGAGACAATTAATTGCTTCGTTAACCGGTTTTAAGATATTTTCAATTGCAGAATTAAAACTATCGACAAGTTTTTTATAATCACCTTCGGCATTTTCTACTTCGACCCGTGACTCTAAGTGACCTTCATTCAATTTTTCAGCGGTGTTATTAACTTCGTTCACTACGGATTTGATATCTGAAATGTTAAATGCCTGTTCCATTGCACCGATAATATTCCCTTTTTCGTCCTTTATAGGAGTGCCGGAATACTGGATAGGCAGTTCAGCGCCGCCCGGTTTTACAACTGTTTCCTCAGTAAATGTCCCATCCTGCCTCATTGCTTTTGCAGTAGCACATTTGTCTGTATTGCAATGCGGATTTGACAGCAGGTCATAGCATTTTTTACCTATCAATTCCTGAGGAGTTTTACCCAAAATCGAAGCCAGAGTAGGATTTGAGTATACTAAGTTCATTTCCCTGTCAACTACATGGATCGGGAATGAAATGCTGTCCAGATACCTGGTTTTAATCTCATTATCCTTTACAATTTTGCTAAAATTTTGACTAACCATAAACGAAATAACAGAACTGACCAGAACCGCCACAATACTAAATAACCACATGCGGTTTATTGCCCCCTGGGCAAGCCCTTCTTCGTTGTTCAGGGAATAGAATCCCCACAAACCTGTTACACTAACAATTACTAAAACAGCTAAAATCGCTACAAAACCCATTTTGTAGTTTGTTAATAAATCCATACATCCTCCCGAATGAATTATTTATAATACTTTTGTTGGTTTCAAATTTGTCAATGACCATAATACATTGGTTAAGAATACTTAATACAATATCTATGCCAAATATTATTTAGCTCAAATTAATATTAACCCCACAATCTTTGAGTAAAATTATTTTGTTATGGAGATAATTGTGCACAATAATCAGTACAACATACTATAGTTATAAATATAAGTGCCTTCAATAGGGTGAGAGGTTTTTTGCCAAATAAAAAACCGCCTGGTTTTTTAACGAGGCGGTTTTTTAGAATTAAGTGTGCAATGGAATCAATCAGAACAGTCCCGGATCAAAGAATTTCAGTTCTTTCCTGAGAATGAGACAGTTACTGCAGTATTTTTTTAATTCCGTCCAGAATTTTTTACTGTGGTTCTTTATCCTGGTATGAACCATTTCATGCAGGATTACATACTCAATTAATTTTTGGGGCAGGTAGATCAATTTTCTGTTGAGACTGATATTATTTCTCGAAGAACAGCTTCCCCATCTTGTTCTCTGGTTTCTTAGTGTCAGCTTATTATAGATGAATCCGTATTTTCGGGCGATCCTTTCAGTAGAATCTCGAAGGAAGTTTTCAGCTTCTTTTCCGTCAATAGAATTTGTTTTTGTTATTTCCGCATGAATATTTTCAAGTTGTTTCTGTTTCTTCAGATTTTTTACGATCCACGGTCTTTTCAGTTCAGCAAACATCTTTGCTTTTTTAAATGAAACTAATATGGGGACGGCTACTCTGACCGGTTTTTTTGGTCTTATCGAGATGTTCAGCCGTTTCGCCTTTTTACTTTTTACAAATAAGACCTGTCCGACACCATCTACTTCTTCAATAAGCGATTTCATAAATGCAGGTTTCTTTTTATTTCTAATTTTTCCCAAGTTTATTCAGTTTTTCAAGATAAGTCTGACCGTGTGTTATCCATTCGGGAGCCGGTTTTCCTTTTAAATGATGCTCGAAAAATTGAGTGATCCTGATCGTAAAATCTTTTCTGTTCTCAAATTTTCTAAGACCGTGACCTGCACCCGGATAGGATAAGAAAATCACATTTTTCTTGTTGAACCGCAGTCCATTATAGAACTCGAGCCCCTGAAGCCACTCAACAGTCAGATCGTCCGTACCATGAAGATACAGAAGGGGTGTATTCATGGTCCTGACGTGCGAGATCGGTGACTGTTCAACATAGAGATCAAAATCATCATAGGGATTTGTTCCGTATCTTCCCTGTCCGTATATGTCATATTGATGGTTATTCATTCCGCTACCTTTCCAGATCTCATTAAACTCACTAATGAGATTTATCGGAGCGGCTCCTGCGGCAATTGCTGCGAACATTGTTGACCTTGTGGAGATAAATGCAGATCCGCCGCCGCTGTAGCTGTGGCCATGCAGTCCGATCCTTTTCGGGTCAGCATATCCCATATCGATCACTTTCTGAACAGCCGCCTCTACACATTCGAGCATATCGGTGTGCGAAGTTCTTCCGTTAAAATGTATATCCGGCTGCATAATGAGATAACCGTTACTGACAAATGCCGAAAAATTCACCGCTGACGCATACCTCGGCGAGTAATAATTATGCAGGTTCTGGGAGTACTTTTCATAAAAATTCACAACCATGGGGAGTTTCTGGCCTTCCTTATAATCATCCGGTATTGCAAGAGTTCCCTGGAGTCTGACACCATTACTGTTCTCAAAATCAAAAAGTATTCTGTGTCCCCATCTAAAATTTGCCTGCTGCGGATTTGCATCGGTCACCCGTTTTGGAAATGAAAATTTTTTATCACTTACATAATAATCGGGGAAATCCTTGAATGTTGAAATAGTAAAAAGGAATTTATCAGTATTTTTTGATTTTGTTATCCTTCCGAATTTTTTATCCTCATAGATCAGTTTTTCAAGACTTCCCTGGTTAAGTTCATAAAATCCAGCTTTTTTTGTCCACTGGCCGTAAGCTGTCAGCATCATCGGTTTGGTCATATCAATAAATCTTTCTTCCCTATCAAGATTTACATACCTGAATCTTATTTCCTCCTGCGTTCCAAGTCCGCCAGTTAGATTTACTGCCTTTGTCCCGTCGAGCGGCTGCATATAGAGATCATATCTGTGCGTTAAGATCACATTACTGCCATCCTTTGTCCATCCGGTTACTCCATAAGGAGGAACGGTTCCAATATGGTCATCTGTTACATCTTCAAAACTGACATCGGCACTTGCAGTAAGATTTACTTTTTTATCCAGGTCGATCACGTAGTCCCAGATCTGACCGTCCTTCCAGTACAAATAATGTTTGCTGTCGGGAGAAAATCCCAGCGTTCTGCCCTGTTCTTCGAACATCAGGGTTCTTTCACCTGTAGAGGTATTTACTCTGTAATAATCTGCACGCCTTTCCTCCCAATCAGAAATATACTTACTGTTATCTGTCCCGACACCCCACTTTCCATTCCTTGTTATGCTGATCGACTTCATTTTTTTGTCAGTCAGTTTAATAAACTTTTTGGTGTTCAGGTCTATTACTGCCAGGTAAGTAACATTCTGATCTCTGGTAGCCTGGGCTTTCTGAACGGATTGAATTCTGTCATCGTTCCAGTGCCATATATCCACATCTGCAACAGGTTCCGGATCTTTCTTTTTGGGAGGAGTTTTTGTCTGCTCTTTGACAGCAAAGAATAATTTATTAAGATCTTCCGTCCATGAGATAGAGCCTTTTTCACTGATAACCATATCTTTTGGGAAATCATGCGGTTCCTTTGGATCATAGACAATCTTTGAAGTTGTACCTGTTTCAAATCCTTTAACCGCAACAAGGATGTTCTCTTTTTCTCTGAAACCTTCCTTTTTATTCCCTTTCAGGACAGCTAAAGCTTTTCCGTCTTCTTCCCAGGTGAGGCTTACATATTCGAGATTATCATAATCCAGGGGGGTTGGGATACCATTGTCCAGAAATATTACGTATAATCCGTTTCCGTTCTTGTCCGCTGTGTCTACTGTATAAGCCAAGACTTTTCCGGGTTTATTAAAAGTAAACTGATTTACACTTCCTATATGCTGTTCGAGGCCGGTTTTTAGATTTCTCAGGATCAGGTCAGTGCCTTTATGTGCAGCATCCGGGTCGGACTTTATCTTTTTTACGGCAAAAAATCCCGAATTTTTTGAGAATGTAAAGGAGGAGGCATTATCCCATGTCAGTTTATCTCCTTTTTCGAGATCCAGAAGCTGGACTTTGCTTGTGACCGGTTTTTTTGCTTCCCGAAGTTTATCGGCTTCCTTTGTCGGCAGATTGGCCATATAAGCTACCCATTTCCCGTCATCAGAGAACTGCGGTCTTGATCCGTTTGGAATATCGAATATTTTATCATCGTTCAGATTTTTTACATACAGTGTGTCATCTACATTTTCTCTCGAAAATGAATAACAGATCCAGTTCCCGTCGTCTGATATCGATGTTGAACCTACGCTTCGCCAAAGGACATAATCTTCTATAGCTATAGGTTTTTTATTTGCTGCGTCCTGAGCAAAAATAAGAGAATAGGCAAAAAGTATGGCGCAAAGTATAACCATAAAAGCAATTTTCCGGGTTCTAAACATTTTATACCTCCAAGAATTATAGATTTTACGACAATTGATTAACAGAATTATTCTATAGGTCAGAAAGTTAAGTAAAATTTGAAATTGAAATTTTA